>NZ_FXBA01000011.1 GCF_900177705.1 Fibrobacter sp. UWB15 | reverse complement strand
ACTCCTTAAACAACCTCGCTCCAATGGAGTATCGGTTGATGAGAACCGGGTGATTTTGTATACTTTAAACCAGTCCTAAAAATGGGTAGCTGACAATTATGGGGAAGCTTACAATTATGGGGAAGCTTACAGTAAAACTAGAAAATCTGAAAGCAATTCACAACTATGATGTTGATCGTTTCGATGTTTATAATGTTGTCATTGCACTAGTAAAACTAGAAAATCTGAAAGCAATTCACAACTGTATCCCTTTTATTTGTTTTGCCCTCTAGGTTGTCATTGCACTAGTAAAACTAGAAAATCTGAAAGCAATTCACAACAGGATAAGGACGTTATGTCTGCGTACTCGAGTTGTCATTGCACTAGTAAAACTAGAAAATCTGAAAGCAATTCACAACTGGGACGTGAAGAGTTTGAATTTCGCGAAGGTTGTCATTGCACTAGTAAAACTAGAAAATCTGAAAGCAATTCACAACTTGCGGACCAGCACCCAGCGGAGCGTGCGGGTTGTCATTGCACTAGTAAAACTAGAAAATCTGAAAGCAATTCACAACTGATACGGGCGTGACAAACTTCGCGGACTTGTTGTCATTGCACTAGTAAAACTAGAAAATCTGAAAGCAATTCACAACAAAGCGTGGTAGGCGTGTTTTTACTAATCTGTTGTCATTGCTCTAGTAAAACTAGAAAATCTGAAAGCAATTCACAACTCAGAAATCAACTGCAGCGCATAAGTTGCGCGGTTGTTATAGCAAGTTTTTCTATATCCAGGGCAAAAATCAGACACTTTTTTCAAAAGTGGCGTATATAGTAATAGATAGGGATCGTCTCCTTATTCGCGAAAATCGGCGCGTTCCGGTTGCGAAATTGAAAATGGAAAACAAACGCACGCCTTTTGAACAGCTTCCCATTACGGACCGGTTCATGTTTGCAATGGTGTTCAGTCACAAGGAAATCGCCCACCCCTTCCTTGAAGCGGTTCTCGGCATCAAGATTTATGAGCTCAGGGATCCCGAGCCCGAAAAGACTGTCGAAGTAAGCCCGTTCTACAAGGGAATCCGCTACGACGTCTTTGTAAAGGAAACGGGGCCGAGCGGAGAGATGCTCCGCAGTTTCGATATTGAATAGCATACAAGGCGAACGTCGCAATAAAATGCTTGCATTTTATTATGACTGAGCCGTAGTTGCAGACGCCAAAGGCGTCAAATGCAGATGGAAGACACCAAGGAAATTCCCAAAAGATCCCGTTATTATCAGGCCATGTGCGATAGCGAGGCTCTGAATAAGGGTGAAGTATACTACAACCTGAAAGAACTCTATATCGTGTTTCCCCATAGAGGATAACATCGACTAAGCAACAAGTTGCTAAGTCTTGTATACCTGTGCCCCGAGGACATTTTCGGGCAGGGGAAAGCAGTCTACAGGTTCAAGAACCTCGAGGTCGATAATCCGAAAACCGAATTAGGTGATCTTTGTTTCAAGAACTTTTATATATTTAACAAGTACCGAGACATCGCCGAGAAATCGATTAGGGAATATATGGAGTACTTCGCCACAAGGAAGCCGAATTCCCCAGAAACAGAAAATATCGATCGATTGGTCAAATGGTATCAGACGGACAACGAAACGAGGAAACGCTATATGACTTGGCAACAGGAAATCGACATTGCCGTTGACCTTGAACGCAAGCGTGCAGATGATGCTGAAAAGCGGTTTTACGAAGCAAGGGAACAAGCCCATGCTGCGGAGGCCCGTGCTCAAAAGTACGAGAAAATGCTCCGGGAACTCGGAAAATTATAATTCTAACTTTATTTTTACAAACGGCCTACGGGCCGTTTTTTTATCCACTCACACTTTTCTGATTCCTTGTTGATTTCAAGAACTCAATAAATTATATTAGGAACATGAATACCATTTGCAAAATCCTCCCCTTTGCGATTGCGGCTTCCGCATTCGCGGACAACACGTTTTTCCTTAACGAGGCGGGCTACGACTTGGGCATGCCATTTTCGGCCGTAGTACAAAGTACCGAAGAACTCGAAGGAACCAAGTGGAGCCTTTACTTTAATCGCGACAACATGCCCCAAACTCAAGGTTTACCCGCGCAAGTTTTAGCGGAGGGCGTATTTGGCAAAGGCGAAAATCCCGACAATTGGTCTAAAAGCGGAAAATACTATCGCATCGAAATTCCCTACAGTTTTATGTACGCAGGAACGTACTATATCGGCGATGTCACAGGCAGCCCATCCACATCAGCGGAATTCTCTGTAGGCGGAAACCAGCTTGCCAAGAGCACCCTCGGCATGGTGCTGGACTACTTCTACGACGACCGCGCCGACAAGGCTCCCATTACCGAATGGGACCAGAAGGTTTCCGTTTACGGGAGTTCGGGCGTTACGCGCGATGTTCGCGGCGGCTGGTACGATGCTAGCGGCGACGTGAGCAAGTACCTGAGTCATCTATCTTACGCCAACTATTTGAATCCGCAACAGATTCCCCTAACGGTGTGGGCTCTCGCTTTTACAGCGGAGCGCATTCCGGAGCTACTCGCGTCTACAAGCACCAAGGCAAAAACCGCAGACGAAGCCGCCTACGGCGCAGACTTCTTGGTACGCATGCTTGACGAACAGGGATTCTTCTACATGACTGTATTCGACAACTGGGGCATGGGAAGTCGCTACCTTTGCGCCTTTAGCGGTTCCGACGGCGTCAAGAGCAATAATTACCAGACGGCATTCCGCGAAGGCGGCGGCATGGCCATTGCCGGCCTTGCCCGCGTGGCAAAACTTGGAGTCAAAGGCGATTACACCAGCGAACAGTACCTCGCTGCAGCCGAGAAAGCTTATGCACACCTCTCTGAAAAGCAAAGCATCGGTAGCAATTGCGCCTACTGCGACGACGGCAAGGAAAACATCATTGATGACTACACCGCACTCCTTGCGGCAACGGAACTGTTCCTCGCTACGGGAAAAGCCTCCTACATGGACGATATGGAAAGCCGCGCTGGACACCTCGCCGCCCGCATTAGCGAAGATGGATATTTCTGGAGCGACGACGCGAAGACTCGTCCGTTCTGGCACGCAAGCGACGCAGGACTCCCGCTGATTGCCTTGATGCGATTCCTGGAAGCGGAAATGCAAATCGCACGCGAACCTTGCCCCCCTGAATTTGACTGTTCCGCCACCAACGGTGAAATTATCTACAAGACAGCACTATCTGCCGTTCGCAAGCACTTGAGCTGGCTCATCTCCATTACAAACAAGGTCGAAAACCCGTTCGGTTACGCCCGTCAGACATACAAAACTGGCGGAAACATCAAGGATGGTTTCTTTATCCCGCACGACAACGAAAGCAAGTACTGGTGGCAAGGCGAAGACGCCCGTATCGCAAGCCTTGCAGCAGCGGCATCGCTTGTCGCAAGTGATTTAAGCCTCCTCGACACTAACATCAACAAGTACGCAACCGACCAGCTCGACTGGATTTTGGGCAAGAACCCTTACGGCACATGCATGATGTACGGCATCGGAAAAAAGAACCCCGCCAAGTACGACGGCACCTCCGACTATGACGCAACCCTCAAGGGAGGCATCGCAAACGGCATTACCGGCAAGAGTACGGACGGTTCGGGAATCGCCTGGGATGACGATGGCGTTGCCTACGTAGGCTTTGATCCCAAAGAACCGTGGAACAACTGGCGTTGGGTGGAACAGTGGCTACCGCATAGTACCTGGTACCTAATGGCACTTGCCACCCGTTACGATGAAAACCCGATTAAGCTATACAACCCTGATGCAATCAAGCCTAAGACCATCGCAAGTGCAAAGTTCTCGGTGCTGACTCAGGGTCGCACGCTTACGATAAACGCCCGCGGTACCGCAAAGGTGCACGTCTTGGGAATCAATGGCGCAGAAATTGCGACCGCAAAGCTTACCGCCGGACACGCAACGCTGAACCTCGACAACGTGCAGAGCGGAATCTACATGGTCAAGGTTGACGGCTTTGGAGCAAAGAAGATTGTGATAAAATAAAAGAGGGCAAACGCCCCGGCTAGCCCTTCGACAGGGTCAGCAAAACAGCGCCCGCTAAAATGATGAAGGTCGCCAAAAGCAACTTGATTCGTTCGCGGGCCGTTTTGTATTCACCGAAAACGAACACGCCCCAGCCGAGGTTTACAAGCAAGTTCAGCTGCGTGAGCGGATAACCGATGGCATAACCGAGCGCGCCGTTCACATCGATAGCCCAGAAGCAGCCGTGCATGCCGACCGTCCAGAGCACACCCATCAAAACGGTAACAACGCTCGGCACAAGCTTGTATTCGAACATCTTTTTACGGCGAATTTCAAGCACGGCAATCAGTGCCTGGCTGCCGACAAAAATACCGATGGTAAACGGGCAAAGGAATTCAACATCGGTCATCGAGAGGCCCGACTGTAGCGCAAGCTTATAGGGAATCAGGTACGTACCGAAGGCAAAACCGCCCAAAAGCGAACGCCAGTTCTTGAATACGGAACCACCATGCGACGGCGACAAGCGCGAAAGCCCGATCAAAAAGCATGCAATCGCCGGAATCGAGAGGAAGAACTTGGACTGTTCGCCGAACAGGAGCACGCCCGAAAGGAACGAAGCCAAAATGCTCACCCCCATGGAACGCACGCCAGCGCCCGCAAGATCAGCCTCGGCTTGCACCGCCCAAAAACAGAAGGCTCCGCCCACGACCCACAAGAGACCGCAAAACACGCCCACCGGGTGCACGTTGAACGTGCCCGTATAGAACGCCACGACAAGCGCACTCAAAAGCGCGCCCAAGGTCATCATCGAAAGGTATGCCCAGCTTGAATAATTCGGCCATTTTTTAAGGGGCACCATGTAGGAGCCAAACATGAAAATGGCAAGCAAAGCTCCGATATAACTACTTTCCAATGCAGAACCCCGCGAAAATAGATTGTAAAATGTCTTCGGACGAAATTTCGCCCGTTATACTTTGCAAAGCGCGACGCACCAATTGCATTTCAAAAGCCAACAGTTCCACCGCCGGATTTGTCTGGAGCAGGCGGAGCACTCGGTTCACGCCGGCATAAGCGTCTTCGAGGCATGCCTTTTCGCGTTCGCTTGTAATCCAGAGGTCTTCTTCATTTTCACGTTTTTTGAACAAGGCGGAATTCATGACGCTCTTGAGCTCGGCAAGGCCCGCACCCGTCTTGGACGAAATGCAGATCCCCGTTTTAGGCAGGGACTCCCGCAAGTCGCACTTGGAGTGGACTATAAAATCAGGCTGGACAACCGGCTCGGTCGAATCCGTACCGTCGAGGACTAAAATCTTGAGGTCCGCCTCTTCCAAAATCTCGCGGGACTTTTTCATGCTGAGCGCATCGAGTTCGTCGGTGGCATGCTCTGCAATGCCTGCGGTATCGACCAGGCGGATTTCGCCGCCTTCCAAGAAGAGTCGGACTTCGACAAAGTCGCGCGTGGTGCCCGGCACATTGCTCACGAGCACGCGGTCTTCGCCGAGGAGTGCATTCACTAGGCTCGACTTGCCCGCATTCGGGGCGCCATAGAGAACTGCCAGCGGCAAGCGGCTCAGGTTCGCCTTTCCGCGGAAGCTGTTCAAAATCTGCTGGATAGATTCTCGGATAGAGACAAAGCGCGTCTCCCAGCCTGCAAAATCGGGGTCGGCTTCTTCTTCGGCAAAGTCCACGTCGAGTTCAAGGCGGGCCGAGATGTCTTTCACCTGTGCCGTGAGCGTCGCAATCTTTTTCGAAAGCGCGCCGCCCAGCAAGCGGTGAGCGTTCTCCAGTTCCGCGCGGTTTGCGCTGTGAATCACGTCGGCCACCGATTCGGCCTGGGTCAAGTCCATCTTGCCGTTCAAGAAGGCACGGCGCGTGTATTCGCCCGGTTCGGCCAGGCGCACGCCTTCGATGCGGCGAATCGCCTGCAGCAAGTCGCGCACGATCAGCGGGTTTCCGTGCGGGTAAAGTTCCAGCACGTCTTCGCCGGTGTAAGAATTGGGCGATTCAAAATAAATGAACAAGAGGCTATCGAGCACCTTGCCCGATTCCGGGTCGCGGGCCGTGCCGAGGTTTGCCATGCGGGGCACAAGAGCCTTGGCAGTCTTCGTTCCAAACAGGCGTTCCACCACCAAACGCACCTGCGAACCACTCACTCGGAGGGCCGCTACGGCACTCACGCCCGTAGGCGTCATCGGGGCTACAATCGTCTGGGAATCCATGGCGGCAAAGATAGCAAAAGCACCCAAGACCTTCATTTATGTACGAAAATTGACATATTGTATTTTAATATTTTCTTATTTGATTATTGCAATAGGGCATTTTTCCCTTATTTATTGTACATTTATTAACCTATGAGCCAATTCAAACTAATTTTCCGCCCCTTGGGCACCATCCCCTGTTTCGTGCTTCAACGCGATGACGGAGCCGAATTTGAAATTCTGAACGGTTTTGGCTGCGGACTCAACGGTTGGCGAGTCCCCGTAGAAAATCAGCAAAATACCCGAACCTCGACAATGCTCGATTTGCTTTACGGCTACAAAGACGAACCTACCCTTAGAAAAATTTCTCCTGACACAAATGCCGGTTGCAGGCTCACCCCCTTCCCCGGCCGCACTGCCTACGCCAAATTCACCTGGCAGGGCAAGACTTACGAACTTGTGAACAACGTAAGCTGGGCTCCGCATGCCCTGCACGGATTCTTGCAGAACAAGGAATGGGAATTCGAATCTTTTGAAAGCGAAGCAGACAGTTGCACCGCCGTATTCACTTGTGACTGGCCGGGTGCATTTGCCGGTTTCCCGTTTCCCTTCCGTGCCACAAACACCATCACCTTCACGGGCGAAAGCGTTTCGATTACCTCGACCGTCAAAAACGTCGGCAACACCGATATGCCCTATTCCGAAGGCTGGCACCCGTACTTTACTTTGGGCGAAAAGATTGACAACTTGACCATGAAATTGCCCAGTTGCTCGCTTGCCCTGTTGGACAAGGCGGACATTCCAACCGGCGAATTCAAGGAAGACTCCCGTTTCGAAAGCGGCCGCAAGATTAACGACGAATTTATTAACGACTGTTTCTGCCTTGAAAAAGATGTCACGGAATTGAAGGCCAACGGTTCTGACTTTATCAACAACGCTCACGTATCGCTCGAAAGCGACAACTATTCGCTTGATATTTGGCAGAAGGCCGGTGTCGAGCAATATAACGCAATCCAGATCTACACTCCGCCTGACCGCATGAGCATCGCTATCGAGCCCATGACTGCAGAGCCCGATGCATTGAACCATCACCGCGGCCTCATCGTAATTCCGCCTGGTGAAGAACGCACGTTTACATTCGGGTTCCGATTCCACGAAAAAACGGGCATCGAGTTATAAAAACGCAAGTTTTTTGTAAACTGCAATCTACGAAATCCGCCATTTTGGCGGATTTTTTTGTTGAGAATTACCCAACGATTTATTCAACACTATTCAAAATATGCTTTGAAATGCACTCAGCAAAACCTATTTTCCAAGACGACAATATAGGAGTCTGTTATGGAATTTACTAAAACCCTTCTCGCATTCGGCCTTGCCGCTGCAGCATCTGCAAGTGCGGCGCAGTACGAAGCCGAAGACGGAACACTCACCAAAGACGCAGCTGTCGCCTCCAATACCGAAGCATCGGGCGGCAAGTACGTCAAGATGAACGGCGGCGACATCACGTTCCCCGCTGTTACCGTCGAGAAAGCCGGCCAATACAGCGTAGTGGTCCACTACATGAACAACTACGGTGGCGACAAGATCAACTATGTCGGTGTCGGCAGTACTACCTCTCAGGTTTCCTTCCCGGTTACAGACAAAGGCAAGTTTGTCGATGTCGAAACCGTCCTTACACTTTCAGCAGGCGCAAACACGATCGCCATTACCAATAGCTGGGGCTGGATCGATGTGGACTACATCGAAGTCAAGGAATTTGAAGCCAAGGCATTCACCCTTTGCAACGCTCCCGTTACCAAGAATGCCACCCCGTCTGCAATCAAGCTTTATAATTTCCTGGTCAACAACTTTGGCAAGAAGACGATTTCTGGCGTGATGACCGGTAACATGGACGCCTACACCATTGGCGATGCCACCCAGCACGAAGACGTGCAAGCAGTTTACAAGGCCGGCGGCAAATACCCGGCACTCATCGGTGCAGACCTCATGAACGCAACCGGCGCCAACAAGGACGAAGGCTGGTTCCAGCAGTACACCGAAAAGGCTATCGATATCGCAAAAACCACCTGGAAGAAGGGCGGCATTCCGGCCTTCACGTGGCACTGGCGCCCGGGTGACGAAGTTGAATTTTACGTGAAGGGTGCTCATGACACCTACACCGAATTCGACTTCTCCGAAGCATTCATCAAGGGTTCCACCACTTGGGATACGACTTCTGCCGCCTACAAGGCGATTGTCGGAGATATCGACTACGTTTCCCAGATTTTCTTGGACCTCCAGAAAGAAGGCGTTGCCGCCATCTTCCGCCCGTTGCATGAATCCGGCGGAAACTGGTTCTGGTGGAGCATCAATACGGGCAAGCAGTTTGTCGCCCTCTACCAGTTGCTCTACGAACGCATGGTGTTCAAGAACGGCGTGAACAACTTGATTTGGGACTTTAACCCGCAAGACGCCTCCAAGCTTTCCTGGACTCCGGGCGAAACCTACTACGACGTTCTTAGCGTTGACATTTACAACAAGGCAAACGATCACCAGAGCAACAGCGCTGCATTCATCGACTTTGCCAACAAGGGCGGTACCAACAAGATTATCGCCCTCAGCGAAAACGGCCCGATTCCCGATGTCGACAACATGTACGCAGAAAACGCCCCCTGGAGCTGGTGGATGCCGTGGTACGAATCCTGGTCTGCAGGCTTCGTGAGTCAAACCGCCGAAAGCGTATGGAAGAAGAACCTCGCCGACGAACGAATCATCACGCTCGACGAAATGCCGGGTTGGGACAACTATAATGAAGCAGTCTCTGCAACAAAGGCATGCCCGACCTCGACCGAAAACGCCAAGTACGGTGCCGGCGAAGCAACTCCCGAAGACTACAAGAACCTGATGATGGCCGTGACCTACACTGCCTTGAACGACAGCGGTGCAAACATCGAACTCAAAAAGGTTCCGAACCTCACCGGTGCAACGACAGTTTCGTTGAAGATTACAAATAACGGTTCCGGCGGTGCAGACAATGGCATCTGGGTTGGTCTCGCCTTTGTAAGAAACGGCATGAAGGACGACGCCTGGACATGGGAAATGTCTACCTCCACCGGCTGCTGGATTAACGACGGAGCCTCTGCTACTTGCGAATTCGACATCACCAAGTACGAAGATGACGACAAGGTAGAACATCCGATCGATCTCGACAACCTCTTCTCTGTAACGCTCATGGTTGCAGCAGTAGGCTTCGAAGGAACCGTGATTTTCGACGAACTCGTCGCCGACAACGGCAAGGTGATTTCCGCATTCGACAAGAAGACCGAACTCTTCACCGCCGCCGACCAGAGCAAGGGTCATATCGCAAAGATCGAACTCGTCGACGAAACGGGCGCACCTGCCGCCATCAAGCCGGTGGTCGCCAAGGCAAGCGCCTCCGCCAAGCTCGGCGTCTCGGGCAAGACCGTCTCGCTCACTACCGCCAAGGCTGGCATGGTTGCCGTCGAAGTGTTCGGTATGAACGGCAAGCGCGTGGCAACGCTCTACAAGGGTAACCTCGCCGCAGGCACCAGCGCATTCAGCCTCGCCGACATGCCCAAGGGCCGCTACATCGTGCGCGTCAAGGGCGCAGGCATTGCCGCTACCCAGCCGGTATTAATCAAGTAAGTTTCTCTTCATGACTCCTAGAATCCCCGTGGTCGACGCAAGTTTGCCGCGGGGATTCTTCTATTTGAACAATGAATTTTCAATTTCGGGGAAAATAATGTATTTTAAAATGGAACCGGAGGTTGTATGAATACCTACAAGTTTTTGACCGCGACAGCGCTCGCTTTTTCGACCTACTCCATGGCAGCGGCCATCCGCGTCGAAGCCGAAGACGCCGTACCTGCCGACGACCACAAAATCGAGACATTGACCGACGCAAAAGCCTCGGGCGGCAAATATGTCGAAATGGGCGAAGGCGACCTCGCATTCACCGTCAACATGCCAAGCGACGGCTACTACACGCTGTACGTGAGCTACAAACTCCCCACCAATCGCGGCAGCAAAACCCAGAATCTGACTTTGAACGGAAGCTCCGCCGGTCAGGTGACCTTCGGAGTTTCCGATGATTTTAAGGTCCTCAAGGCGGCGGGTAAAGTCAAGCTAAAAAAAGGTGAAAACGCCATCGGGATTGTCCATTCCTGGGGATGGGTGGCCGTTGACTACATTGAAGTTTCAGAATACGAGGCGACCCCCTGGAACATCAGCCCGACGCCTGTAACGCCTGAACCCACCGAAAGCGCCCAGAAGCTCTACAACTTCTTGCTCAGCAATTTCGGCAAGCGCACCATCAGCGGCGTGATGACCGAACGCCCGTTCGAAAACAACGGGCAGTACACCCCGCAAGATTTCGACACCCAGACCGAACTCAGCTACATCAACAAAGCGAGCGGCAAGAACGTGGTGCTCGTCGGTTTCGACTTCTTGCATTCTTCCGGCAAGAGTTCTGACCAGCAATGGTATCAAGGCTATACGCATGCCTCCTTGGAAATGGCAAAGACCGTATGGAAAAAGGGCGGCATTCCGCAATTCAACTGGCACTGGAAAGACCCGATGCACGACGTGGAAGCGTTTTATACCGAATCTAGCGGCAACACGCCTTTTACCGAATTCAGCATCGGACTTGCTTACGACACCACCACCGGCAAGTGGAAAACCGACAGCGACGAATACAAGGCCCTTATGCGCGACATGGAAATGATTGCCGATTCGCTTTTGACACTCCAAAAAGAAGGCGTTGCCGTGCTGTGGCGCCCGCTGCATGAAGCGAGCGGAAAGTGGTTCTGGTGGGGGACCGACGGTGCTAAAGCCTGTGTTGCCTTGTACAAGCTCATGTTTGACACCTTCGTGAACAAGAAAGACCTGCATAACCTGATTTGGGTCTGGACCACCGACGAAGCCCCCGATGCGCTGGACTGGTACCCAGGCGACGAATACGTAGACGTCGTAGGCCGCGACTATTACTACTACCCCCGCGAAGCAAACCACGCCTCGCTCGTGAGTTCCTTCGAAAAAGTCAAGGAAATGTACGGCGCCAAAAAGATCGTCACCTTGTCCGAAAACGGCTCCGTGCCCTACCCCGACGAAATGAAGGCCGATGGCGCGAACTGGAGCTGGTTCATGCCGTGGTACGGCGACTACGCCATGGAAGGCTGGGCAAACGACAACAACGCCGAAAGCTGGAAGACCGTGATGAACAACGATTACATCATCACGCTCGAAGACATGCCCGGCTGGGACAAGTACGAAATGCAGCCGACCGCAATCGCCACCTCCAAGAAAGCCTCCCCCGCAGTCCGGCTTGTCGGTCGCGATTTGCAGGTAAATCTGAGCGCTGACGCGGCTCAAGTTTCGATTTACGATTTGCAAGGAAACCGCGTGCTCGTAAGAAAAATGAGCCAGAACGGCACGATTGCGCTTTCACGCCTCGCCCGCGGACCGTACCTAGTAAAAATTCAGGCGAACGGATTGACTCAGAGCCTCAAAATCACGCTAAAATAGCCAAATTTCGCTAAAAAACGCGTAAAACGATTATTGCGGGAAAGACAACATCTTTTCCGCTTTTTTGCTTTCAAAATGAAAATCGCGGCCATTCGAAGGTATATTTAAGGCATAAATTAAGGAGTGTTGTATGGGATGTAAATTACTCGCGGCGCTGTCCGCATTCTCCGTGGTGTCTGCGTTTGCAGCCCCCACCATGTACGAAGCCGAAGATTTGCCTGGCGCAAGCGTTGCCGAAGGCGCCGAATTTTCGGGCGGAAAGTACGCAAAGACCGCAGACCCGAGCGGCATCACGTTCACCGTCAAGGTTGAAGAAACCGCCGTCTACGATATTACCACCAAGGTTTTAATCAAGCAATACGACTGGACCACCTCTAAAATCGCGGTCAACGGAGTGGATGTGGGTTCCATGCTCACCACCCCGCGCAACTGCGATTCGAGTTACGTGGTTTCGGCATCGGCCAAGATGAAGGCCGGCGAAAACAAGATTACCGTAGGGAACCAGGCTCTCGGCGTGGACTACATTACCGTCGAACGCCACCCCGACCCGACATTCAACATCGGAACTGCACCAGTCACGCCGAACGCCAGCGAAAGCGCCAAGAAACTCTACTCCTTCCTGCGCGAAAACTTCGGCAAAAAGACCGTTAGCGGCATGATGATTAGCGACCAAAATTTCAACTACGATTACGGCAACATGCGACTCATTCCGCCTGGCGGCTGCACGCCCGCGGACTCTTGCAAGTTCAGCGACGAAGAAGTCTCGTGGAAGGGCCAGACCGACATCGCCGAATTCTACAAGCGTAGCGGCCACTACCCCGCTATCGGCGGCTTCGACATGCTCTTTGCCGCAGGCGGCCACCATGAAGAAGGCTGGTTCAAGGGCTACACCGAAAACAACTTGCTCATGACCGAAGACTTGTGGAACATGGGCGGCATTCCGACTTATACTTGGCACTGGAAGGTCGGCGAAGACACCGTATTCTACACGCAGGGCACTCCCGCAGGCTTTAACAACCCCGGCTGCACCGAAGGCGTCATGGGCACTTCGAACACAAACACCTGCTTTAACTACACCAAGGCTTTCAAGGGCGACAAGTGCCAAGAAATTGATGAAACCTCACAGGAATACAAGGACATCGTCGCCGACGTGGACATTGTCTCGGGCTACTTCAAGCAACTGCAAGACAAGGGAATCGCCGTCGTGTGGCGCCCACTTCACGAAGCAAGCGGTGGCTGGTTCTGGTGGGGAGTCGCAAGCGCCGAATGCTATGTACAGCTGTACCGCCTGGTATTCGATCGCATGGTCAAGACCAATAAGCTCACCAACCTAATCTGGGTCTGGAACATCAATACCGACCCGAAATTCGGTTACGACTACAGCGCTCTGAATGCGGCCTGGTACCCGGGCGATGCATACGTAGACATTGTCGCAGTCGATATTTACGACCCGCTGAATGACCACAATTCTGCAGCCAATTACTACAACAAGATTGTGAGCGACGTGGGCACAAGCAAGATGATTGCCTTGAGCGAAAACGGTGCTATTCCGGACATCGACAGCATTGCCGAAGACAAGGCTTATTGGAGCTACTGGATGACCTGGAGCCAGACCTGGAGCGGAAACTTCTTGGAAAAGACTCCTGCCGACATGTGGAAGCGTAACCTGGACGACGAACGCATTATCGCTCTCGACGACATGCCCGGCTGGGATAACGTAAACGCCGGCACCACCCCAATTCGCAGTGTAATCACAAACAAATTAAACATTGCGTTACAAGGCAATAACTTGAGCATTACCGTTCCGCAAGCAGGCCACACAAGCATCGCCCTGTTTGACATGCTCGGCCACAAAGTTGTAAGCCTTGCCAAGGGCAACCTGCCCGCAGGCTCTCTGCAATTCAGCCTCGACGGAATCGCCCGCGGCAACTACATCGTTCGCGCCAAGAACGGCACCATGAACTACGCACAGAGAATTCAGGTGAAATAAAGCCTACAAAAAAATAACATTAGCAAACAGGGACTCGCTCAAGCGAGTCCTTCTGTTTACTCGTCACTGCCTTTCGCCCACTATTTTTTATATTTGTTAACATGGAAAAGAAGCACCCCCTTTATTTTACGATCCACGGTCACTTTTACCAGCCGCCTCGTGAAAATCCTTGGACGGGCGTTATCGAGAATCAGCCGAGCGCACGCCCCTTCCACGACTGGAACGACCGTATTGCAAGTGAATGTTATAGTCCGAATTCCGCCAGCCGTATTTTGAGCCCGAACGGACGTATTGTCGATATTGTCAATAACTACGATTTTATGAGCTTCAACATGGGTCCGACTCTCATGGGTTGGATTCGCACGAACGCGCCCGACACCTACAAGCGCATTCAAGAAGCCGACAAGCGAAGCGCCGAACGCCTAAATGGTCATGGTAACGCCATTGCGCAGGTGTATAACCACATCATTATGCCGCTCGCAAGCGCCGAAGACAAAAAGACGCAGATCCGCTGGGGCATCGAAGACTTCAAGTTCCACTTTGGTCGCATGCCCGAAGCCATGTGGCTCGCCGAAACCGCAATCAACTTTGACACAGTAGTGGAACTCATCAAGGCCGGCATCAAGTACACGATTCTTTCGCCCACGCAGGCAGACAAGTTCCGCAAGCTGGGCGATACCGAATGGACTGGCTGTAGCAACACCGATATCGACACAACGCGCCCGTACCGCATTTACCCACGCAACAAAGACGGCGTACTCGTTTGCGACGGCTACCTGGATGTATTCTTCTACAACCCGTGGCTTTCTTCTGCCGTGGGCTTTGAGCACTTGTTGCGCGACGCAGGCACCTTCGGCAACCGCATCAGGGACGCCTGGGACGAAAACCGCACAGACCCGCAGCTGGTAAGCATCGGTACCGATGGCGAAAGTTACGGTCACCACGAACCGTTCGGCGACATGTGCGCCGCCTGGCTCTACAACCACTACGCCCCCGACCACAACATGGTACCGGTAAACTACGGCTGGTTCCTCGAAGAATTCCCGCCGCAGCACGAAGTTTTGCTCAAGAACTTCTACAGCGAAGGTTGCGCCTGGAGCTGCGCTCACGGCGTTGGCCGCTGGTACCGCGATTGCGGATGCTCGACAGGCGGCGGCCCGGGCTGGAACCAGAAATGGCGCGGTCCTCTGCGCGACGCATTCAACCACCTGAAAAAACTCGCCGACGACATTTTCTACCGCGAATTCGAAAAGATTTCGGACGTGAATCCCTGGGATGCACGCAACAACTTTGTCGAAGTCCTGGTTGCTCCCGAAGACGAATCCCGCATCAAGGCATTCCTTGCCAAGACGGTCAAGAATCCAGACGACCCCGACATGTGCGCCAAGGCAATCCGACTTCTGGAAGTTCAAAAATTCTGTCTGTTCAGCTTTACGAGCTGCGGCTGGTTCTTCAACGACATCGAAGGTCTGGAACCGGTACAGAACATGCGCTACGCCCTCCGTGCCATGGAACTCCTGGAGCCGTTCCTGCCGTATGGTCACCACATCAAGAACGAAGTCATTAGCATTCTTGCCCGCGCCACCAGTAACGAACACAAGTGGAACGGCGCCGAGGTGTTTACAAACTACGCCGAAGAGAGTGTCCCGGTGGTCGTGAAGGAAATGGCCGAACAGGCCGCAATTTTCCACCTGAACCTAGATGACGATTCAGAAAAGAACAAGAAGATTGTCGCGACCAAGATTGCCTCTCGCAGGCGCCAGACGCTTGTACGCACCGAGTATTACGACAAGTACATCAACGAACGCCGCATTTCGACGGTACTTGCCATCACCGACATGCTCGGCCGCATCAACCTGGTCGTCGCCGATGGCGAAAACGAACAGAACGGGCTTAAGTTTGTTGAAAATCCGAACATGAGCACGCAGGAACTGCAGGCGCTCTACCCCACCGCCTATGTGGTTCGCATGCGCAACCTGATGAGCGACTCCATCAAGCGCATCAACCAGATTTCGACTAAGAAGTACCTGAACGAAATTACGGAATCGTTCTCGAACTTCGCCCTTTCGCATGGCCTTTCAATCGACAGTCTGGCCGACCTTGACCACACCCTGCCAGATACGATGCGCAAGATTCTTTCGCTCGAAATCAACTCCAAGATTCACCACCTGGCACTCGAATACATGGAAAACGACGACCAGAAGGTTTTCGACGAAATCAAGGATTTGATTGAGGAAGCGAACGCCCTGCATACGCATTATTCCTTTGGCGGAACAGGCCGTATGTTCCATGCAAAGCTCATCAAGCTGATCGACTCCGTTTTCGAAAGCTTCGATACGAACGCCGTTCATCACATCACGGGACTTATCACGGTTGCCGACTGGCTCAAGCTCGAAATCGACAAGACCACTCTCGAAAACAAGGTGTTCCCCGCTTACCAAGAATACGTGAAATACCCGACCAGCAAGATTGCGGCACTCAAGCCGATGTTCAGCTGGTTAAACTTCGAGGTATAAAAATGTACAGGATGTCCGAACAGCCGTTGATTAGTGCAGATGAAATTCGAGGGCGTATGGTTACGCTTGCCCAAGAAATTGCTGCGGCCTACGACTACGACATCCTGCTTTCCGCCCTCACCGGTGCCTACATGTTTACAGCCGACTTGACCAGGGAACTTTCAAAGGCTCTAGGCCCAAAGGCGAAACAAAAAAGGATTGCCTTTATCAAAGCCTCAAGTTACGGCAATTCCACTGAATCTAGCGGGAAACTTCAAGTGCGTGGGCTCGACAAATTTGACCTCAACGGCAAAAAGATTCTGGTCGTCGACGACATCGCCGACACAGGAACCACGCTCCTCGGGCTCTCAAACCTGCTCATGGAAGCGGGCACCAAGGAAATTCGCACTTGTGTACTTTTGAACAAACAAGAACGTCGCGAAGTCGACATCAAAGCCGATTTCGTGGGGTTTGAAATAAAAAACGAATTCGTGGTGGGCTACGGCCTAGACTTCGCAGAAGACTACCGTATGCTCCCCGAAATCTGGACGCTACAGGAGACAAACTAAATGGCAAACAACGATTTAGATGACGTCCGGCTTCACGCCACTCAAGCTTTCGAAGCGGTTGAACGTAGCTACAACAAGATTGGCCGCGGCAAAAGGTTCTTGATTAACCTTGGCGTATGCCTATTGTTCTTTATTGCAGGCATCGTTACCTGTAGCGTATTCACAAGTATTCCCAACGAAGGTATTATTGAACGTGTAGCAGCCCAGCCCGACATGCCCAACAAGTGCAAGTACCGCTATGACCGCGCCATGGAATACGCCATTATGCACGAATGTGTTTTTGGCAAGGGAACTCCTGGCAGCGAAAAGTCGCTTATCCAGCGAATCAACTATTGTACCTGCGCCCTCGAAAGTGTGCAGAAGAAAAAGCCCTATCAGAAAATGTTTGAAAATAACCTCGTAGACTTCACCTTCAAAATTCGCGAAGAAAACCTGTGCCGCGAAAACAAAGTAATCCCCACCTTGGATGACGAAGATGACGATACGAAGGACAAGGCAAAGAAATGAACGTCGAAGAAATAGAACAGAAAATCCGTTGCGAAGCCGAAAAGTTAGTTCACGACGAACCTCTTTCGGTACTGATGATTACGGAGCAAATTCTTAACAGCAAGAACTTTGCCGCAATGCTTTCGGTCACTCTTTCTTGTCAGCTTGCTGGCGAGGTGATTGACCGTACTGAGCTTGAAAAAGTTTTCGGAATTCTTTACCTCAAGTATCCGGAACTGGTCACTTGCGCAGGCAAGGACTTGTACGCAACGGTTCTTCGCGACCCGGCTTGTACGAGTTTCCTGGAACCGCTTCTGTTCTTCAAGGGCTTTCAGGGCCTGCAGGCATACCGCGCCGCCCATGCCCTGTGGCAAGAAGGCAGATCATTCCCCGCCAAAATGCTCCAGAGCATCATTAGCCGCAAGTTCGGCATGGACATTCACCCGGCCGCTAAAATCGGTTACGGCCTTTTGATTGACCACGCCACAAACATTGTCATCGGCGAAACCGCTGTCGTTGGCAACAATGTGAGCTTCTTGCACGGCGTGACACTCGGCGGTACCGGCAACGAAGTCGGCGACCGTCACCCGAAAATCGGAAACGGCGTGATGCTCGGTGCCCATGCGCAGCTGCTCGGCAACATCCACATCGGTGATGGCGCAAAGATTGGCGCTGGCGCTGTGGTGGTAAGCGACGTTCCGGCACATACGACTTACGCAGGCGTGCCCGCCGTACAAGTCGGTAAGCCACACGACGAAATGCCCAGCTTCAACATGCAGCAAGACTTCACCCGCGACTGCGAGTAAGCAGCAGGAAGTGACACGAACGTGTCATCCTGAGCTAAACGAAACTTAGAACTTTAGTTCTGTAGTTGAGTTAGGTTCGAAGGAGCAAGCGAAGCGCGTCGAAGGATCTCTAGGTGAAAAAAGCAGACAAAATAAAATTCATCAGCGAAACGCTCGACGAGTTGCTTCCAAACCCGCCGATTCCACTGGATTACTCTGACCCTTACACGCTCCTGGTCGCGGTCGTGTTGAGTGCGCAATGCACCGACCTCCGCGTAAACCAGGTGACCAAGGAACTTTACAAGAAGGCGAAAACGCCCAAGGCCATGGTCAAACTCGGCGTCGAAAAAATCACCGAAATCATCAAGCCTTGCGGGCTTTCGACCACCAAGGGCAAAAACATTTTCAACTTGTCCAAGATTCTTGTCGAAAAATACAACAGCGTTGTGCCGCAAACCTTCGAAGAACTCGAGGCGCTTCCCGGCGTCGGCCACAAGACCGCAAGCGTCATGATGATTCACGCATTCAAGATTCCCGCCTTCCCGGTGGACACGCACATTCACCGCCTCGCAAAACGTTGGGGACTTTCCGATGGCTCTTCTGTAGAACAGACTGAAAAAGACCTCAAAAAAATTTTCCCCGAAAGCGAATGGGAAAAACGCCACCTACAAATCATCTTGTTCGGTCGCACTTACTGCAAAGCTCTAGGCCACAAGCCCGAGCAATGCCCCATCTGCAGCAAGCTCTAGTCGTTATTCCGCTGGTAAAACCAATAGTAGAACAGGCTCCAGGCCCCCCACAGCACGCAAAGCCACATTCCTACGTAGCCCGCGGTATAAACGGCGTTTGCAATCGTATCGTACTTGAGTAGTAATCCTGTCTCAGACAAGATAAAATTCCAGTCATGGAATCCATAAGGGGCTTCGGCACCGGTACCGCCGCTAATGAGCATCAGCTTCATGTGCAATGCATCGTCAATATACACCGCCACGTCGATAAAGTTTTCGAACGCCCACCAAAGCGCCACCGACGCTCCTAAAATATCGCGCGGTTTAATCCACAGCGCAAAGCAGAATACGAGCGGCATGATAATCTGGAACAGCGAACCGCCCAGCGAATGCAACACGCGATTTCCGAAAATCGAAAACACCAAGTGCCCCGTTTCATGCACCGGCAGATTCAAGCAATGCAAATATTGCGCAATCCATGCGTCGTAACCATCACGCATCAATTGCACCGTAAAGAAAATCATCGCAATCACAAGCAACAATCTAAACGGAACAAAATGCGCACCGCCCAGAGTTTTCGGATACAGCAAAAACTGGACAACCACGGGCCACGTTCCGGGATCATCCAAACAAAAAGACGACGGCGTTTCATGCTTCACCGTCACCAGATTTAAACGTACCTGGTCTGTCGCTTTCTGTTTCTCGTTTTCCATCACTCTAAATATACCCAAATACTTACAATTCGGAACAATAAACCCCTAAAATAGAACCATTCTTAAGCAGGCCACTTTTTCCGATTTCTTTTTTACAATTCAAGGGTAAACAGAACCACAAAATAAAGCTATCTTGACACAAAATTTGGAGTTGTGTCTATGTTGAAAAAACTGACTACTGCAGCCCTCGCTGCAGCCACAATCGCTTCTGCAGCAAGCATTACTGTCGACCCGACCGCAACCAAGCAAGAAATTGTCGGTTTCGGCGGCGGATCCGTTTATTACCAGAGCTGGATAACGGCACTTGCCGACAAGAACAAGCAAGCCCTTTTTGATACAGCCTTTACGGGCCTCAACCTTTCTCTTTTGCGCGTGGGCAACTGGCTCCAGGCCGATACTGCCAAGGTCAGCCAAGACGATATCGAAATCGTGCAAGCAGCCAAGCAGCGCCTCGGCAACCACTTGAAGATTGAAATGTCCAGCTGGTCTGCACCGGGCAACCTCAAGCCGAGCGGCAGCGTGAACGGTAAAGACGGTTCAAGTTCGGCCGACAACTCCCTGAAAAAAGTCAGTGGCGACGCCTATGGTGCTTACGCCTACAGTGACTTTGCCGCCTGGTGGAAAAAGAGTCTCGAAACATACAAGGCCGCAGGTATCGCACCCGACTACATCAGCATTCAGAATGAACCGGACATGAACGCCGATTACGAAGAAACCCTGTTCAATCCCACCGAAACAGACACAGCGGCAGGTTACAAGCAAGCTTTAAATGCGGTCTATGACGCCGTGAAGGGCACCACGAAGATTCTCGGCCCCGAGCCCCTCGGCATCGGCTATAACAACTTTCAGAAGTATGCCAAGGAACTTGACGAAAACAAGCTGGACGGCTATGCCTATCACCTGTATCACGCAGGTGACGGCAACGACAACTCCGGCAACAACTACCTCGCTCCTGAAAACTTCCGCAAGGCCATGAAGTCCATCGGCTCCACCTACGGCGGCAAGGGCAAACCCATTATCATGACCGAGTTCTGCAACATGCTCGACAAGACCCGCGAAGAAGACATGGTGGGCCTCGCCCACATTATGCAGGTCGGCTTTACCGATGGCATGCTCGGCGGTTACATCGCCTGGGAACTCTTCTGGGGCGAAGGCCGCGGCCAGCTCATTGGCGTTTGCACCGAAGGCTGGGGCAGCTGCAAGAAGGACGAAATCGTCATTGGCCCTGAATACCACGCCATGCGCCATTATTCCAAGTTCGTGAATCCGGGCTGGAAGGCAATCTCTGCCACTACCACCGAAAACGACCTCAAGACAGTCGCCTTCGCAAGCGCCTCCGGCGACTCCGTTACCGTGGTTGTCATCAACACTGGCAAGACCGCCATTCAGCTTGACGCTCCGGCAATCAGCGGCATGAACGTCGCAACCGCAGTACAGTCCAAGGAAAACGGCTTCAAGAGCAAGAACATCACCATCGCCAGCTGCTATATGCTCCCGGCCCGCTCGGTGACGACGCTTGTTCTCACCAAGACCGCAGCCGCCTCGACCGTCGCCGCCTGCCAAGACGAAACGACCGACCCGAACTACACTGAACCGGTCATCACCCCGTCTGCAGACGTCGTCATTCTCGACTACTCCAAGACCACCGACGTTTCCACCTGGCAGGCCATGAGCGACGACCTCGGCGCCGTCACCTACGAAGCCGGCGAACTCGATGGCATAACCGGTTACGTAAACGTTCCGCTCGCCGGTTGCGAACAGGCCGATTGCGGCTACAAGAGCCAGCTCGTAAACATCAGCGAAGAAGGTGCCGCCGCACTGGCAAACTGCTCCGAACTGGTGATTACCATGCGTAGCCAGGACAACTCCAACGCCTACGTGAACGTGGGTGCCGCAAACGGTGGCAACTGGGTCGACTACCAGTACGGTCGCACCGCCGCCGCAGGCAAGTGGAGCGAAACCACCGTTGATCTCGAAAAGGAAGGCGACAACGGCTCTACCGCCCTCCACTTCAACAGCGACGCCACCGGAATCTACATCGCAAAGATTGTGGCCACAGGCTGCTCTTCTAGCGGTATCATCAAGGCACCCAAGTTTGCAGCCAACGACCGTTTCGCCCCGGCGAAAGTCTTCGACCTGAACGGTAACCTCGTATGGAGCGGCCTCAAGGGCCAGGCTCTGAACGCCGACGGCACGCTCCGTCTCGAGCTGCGCCAGGGCATGTACCTCGTGAAGACGAAAAACGCTACGGAGAAAGCGATAAAAAAGTAGGAAGTTAGAAGTAGGAAGTAGACAGTATTTTTCTTTCTACTGTCGGCCGTCTACTTCCTACTCAACAAAAAAAGCGGGCTTTAAGCCCGCCTTTTTTGTTGCTTTAGCAACTATTACCCTTCTTCGAGGGCTTCCTTGAATTCATCGACTGTCGCGATGTATTCGTCGATTTTGTCTTCCTTAGAATCAAGGTAAGAAAGGATCTGTTCCAAATGTTCCTTCTTGAACACGGCCTTGAGCTGACGGCTAGCGTGACCGCGGTAGCCCCATTCCTTGAGGATTTCGTCGGTCACCACGAAGGCGTCGTTCATGGACACAAAGCGCATCGGACCATAGACAGCCCAGTTGTGTTCCATCTGCATGCATTCCGGTTCTTCAAGTTCCGGGTTAGCCATGTAGCGCTGGATATGGCGGGTACGCACATCCTTGATCTTGTCGATGCGCATGTAACCCATAATCAAGTACTTGTTGCGGAGTTCGGAATCGCTCAGGCCTTCGTAACGGGTGCCGAACAGAATGTAGCGGCTCTTTGCCTTGAGGATTGCGTTAATCGCCTTCACGTTATAGCAGCTCATCAGACCATAGGTGCTGGTTTCGTAGTTGGGTTCATAAAGGAAACCCTTACCGTTTTCGTTCAGCTGGTCACGGACCGGCATTTCGGACTGGTGGCTGGTTTCGACGTAGAGCAAGCTACCGGCTGCGTTGCCGCGGTAATCCTGCCAACCTTCGAGATTGATCTGTGTTTTAGGCATTTGTCATCCACTCTAGTTAGGTTAAACTTTGGGAACCCCGAATTTTTGGTCCGGGGTCCCCTTTTTATATAAATCTTACAATCGGACTACTTATGGTAGTCCGTTGCCCATTTCAATACGCAAGATACAAATTTATAAGCTAAAAGGTAACTGACTCTGCCGAAAAACCGGTCATTCCAAAGAGCGACGCCCCTTTTTCGAAGAATTTCGCGGTGTCGGTGGTCAAAAACCTTGTTTTTCCATTTTTTGTAAGGCGGGCATCCATCTCCGGATGACGCTTCAGGTAGTCCACCGTCTTCTCGGAAACAATGTCACCCTGAAACACCAGCTTCACGTTTTCGGGGAGTGCGGCACGGATTGCCCCCTCCAGGAGCGGGTAATGGGTACAGGCGAGCAAGACCGTATCGATATCCGGGTCTTGGGCGAGCAAGGCGTCCACGTCCTTCTTGACAAAGAATCGGGCCCCTTCGGATTCCCTTTCGCCGTATTCGACCAGAGGCACCCACATGGGGCAGGCATGCTGCGTCACCTTGAGCTCGGGGTAAAAATGGTTGATTTCAATCAGGTAACTGCCCGACGAAACCGTACCCGCCGTCCCGAAAATTCCGATATGACCCGACTTGCTGAACTTGCCGATTTCTTCGGCGGTGGGTCGCACAATGCCGAGCACGCGTTTGTCCGGGAATTCATACGGCAGCACATCTTGCTGAATACTCCGGAGCGCCTTGGCCGACGCCGTATTGCAGGCGAGAATCACCAACGGACAGCCGCGGCTGAACAGCTCGCGCACCGCCTGCAGCGTATAACGGAAAATCGTCTCGAAACTGCGGGAGCCATAAGGGGCGCGGGCATTATCGCCCAGGTAAAGATAGTCGTACTGCGGCAAAGCCTTCTGCAGGTTCTTCAAAATAGTCAGACCACCAAAACCTGAATCGAAAACGCCTATCACAGAGCATCCTCCATCATCTTGTGGACCATGGGAAGCATGTGAACCTTGGGGTCGAATTTTTCGTTTGCTTTGCGGCACTCCAGAACATCAAGCGGAGCAAGCACCTTCACATTCACCTGGCAACGCTTGGTGTCTTTACGGCGTTCCCACACGGGGCCAGAACCCTTAATGACAATCGGCAACATAAAGGCATCGTTTTCGCAAGCAAAGCGGAATACACCGCTCTTAAATGTGCCTAGCGCACCGGTTTTACTGCGGGTCCCTTCAGGGAAAATAAACACGCGCACCGACTTGCCCCTTTTAGCAATCGCATCTCGGACAGCCTTTGCAGCACCGCCCTTTTCGCGGTTTACCAGAATGCATCCAATCTTATGCATCCAGAAATTCAGGAACGGTATCCGGGCGAGCGACTTTTTCGCTACAAAACCAACCGTCTTCTGGAGCGACAAAAATACAATCGGAATATCGGCAAACGAATTGTGGTTGCCGACAATGAACACCGGGCGGCTCCAATCCACCTTGCCGAGCTGCGCCTGATCTTCAATCGTCAAGTCTACACGCAGAACCTTCATGCAGAATCTTGAAAAATCCTGAATTTTACGGTCAAGCCACGCATCAAAATTTTTTCCGTAGTAAGGCTTGGTAAACGGGAGCGAAAGGATATAAAACAGCATATACCCCAGCACCGCCACCGCGACATAGATTTTAAACAAAATTACAGGCATATTCCATTCCGAGCTTCGATTCCTTTCGTGAGGCAAAAATCTTGAACGTCGAAACCTTCGCAATTTGCCTTTCCAGAATCTACGCTTGCAATATAATAAAAAGAGACACGCCTCGGCACGGGTTACCCCTACGTAGTAAAGCCTACGTTCCTCATCCAATTGCTTTTTACGGGCCTTGCGGTCGCCTGTACATTCCCCGGGCGTAAGTTTCTCACATAAACCGGCATAATACACCACCGCATACTGGAGTCCCTTGGATGCATGGACCGTTTCGATGTGTACACCATCTTCTATAGTCACCTCTGGTGCGGTAACTCCATTTTTCATTTCGCCCGCCTCCGTCACCGTTTCACCCGCAATGGGAATATTGTAGTCCCGCAGCGCCTGCTCATAGTAAAGTCGTTGACGGTTGTAGCGAACCAGAATCGCAAAATTTTTCCAGGCGAGGTCGTAACCTTCGCGCAATTCCTTAATCGACATGATAATCTTTTGAATTTCTTCAACCGGATTATCGGACACCCAAATTTCGGGCTTGCGATTTTCCTTGTACAGCGGATTTCCGCCAGAGCCGTTCAAATTGCCAGCACGCAGCATCTTGCGCAGGTGAATCGGCTTATTCTTGAAAATGTCATTCGCCAAATACAGCACATTCGGCACCGAACGATAATTCCATTCCAGGCGAATCTGAGTAGACTCCTTGAAGTCTTCGCAAAAGCGTTCGATGTTTCCGATGTCGGCACCGCGGAATCCATAAATAGCCTGATCGTCGTCGCCTACCACGAATAGTTGCTTACGGTCGCCGAGCAAGCCCTTTACCAAGCGGTATTGCGACGGATTGATGTCCTGGTATTCGTCGACCAGAATTTCTTTCCACTGTTCGCGAAAATAATTCCGTGCCGCCTCGTTGGTTTCGAGCAACTGAATCGCCGAATAAATCAAGTCTTCGAAAACGACTTGTCCCGATTCCAGCACCGCATCGCGAAGCGGCTGCAGTTTTGCCGACACTGTCGCTCCGTAGCAATCCGAAAACAAATTTTCCCGAGACACCTTGACTTTCAGCTTGAGTTTCGAAAGCGCCTGTGAAAATTCACGTTCCGAAGACTCCGTCGGCGAAGGAATTTTCTTGAAGCCAAGCAGTTCATAAGCCGGGCGCTCGCCGCCCGCACTTCCGCACGGAATCTTGCACTTGAGCATGTAAAGCGCAAGCGAATGGAACGTACACAGCCGCACGCCCGCATTCGGGAATAGTTTCTGCACGCGTTCCCGCATCTCGGCGGCGGCCTTTGCGGTGAAGGTCAACGCCAAGATTTTTTCAGGTTCTACACCGCAAAGAATCCTGTACTGGATTCGCTTGGTCAAGACGGACGTCTTGCCCGAGCCGGCCCCCGCCAAAATCAGAAGTTGCGCATTTTTCTCATGGTCGTGCAACACCGCTGCACGCTGGTCAGAATTTAAGCCCTTGAGTATTTCTTCGGCGTCCATAACGCCTCGTAGGGAATGGGGCGAAGTACATGTAAGTCGCCACCGCTATCTAAAAACCGTCGCACGCCCCAGGGTATTCCAAGGCCTGCGCCGTCGAATTATTTCGGCTCGCCTGTAGTCTTAGCAGGCGTATTTGTCGCAGGCGTTCCGCCAAGCAAAAACACGAATGCACCGAACAGGCTCAGCACCAAGCTCACAAAGTAAGCGAGCAACTGAATCACCACCGATTCTAGGCCCGGCACTCCGGCACGTGCAAACAGCGACTGCGCCAAAAGTTCACGCGGGCCAAAACCACCAATCGAAATCGGAAGCGCACTCACGATTGCCACCAGCGGAATATAATAGAAGTACCACGAAATCGAGAGGTCCACGCCCACCGCGATTCCGCAGAAATAATGCACCAGAATTCGGAGCCCCTGCGTCACCGCCGAAAGCATGTTGATGGACGCCAAAAGCTTTACCGAACGGAATTGCTGGAATCGTTCGAACATGTGGATTAGGCGTTCGTTAACCTTTTTCGGAAAAATCTTCGTGAGCGCCTTGCACAACAAGCGTCCGAGCCTACGGCTGCAAAGGGCGGCAAACAACGCGCAGAACCCCAGAAAAATCCAGACCGAGGGCCACATGAACGAGCGCTGTGCCTCGTCGTGCATAAAGAACAGAAGGCCCATCGCAAGAGCAAACAGCGTAATAAAGAACAGCCCGTAAAGGCGGTCAAAGAATGTTGCCGTAAGCCCCGCACCCACGGTATCCTGGCCACCCTGCATACGGATGTCGTAAACCTTCTTGGCATCGCCACCCACATTGCCCGGCATAAAGTTATTGAAGAACAAGCCCACGTAATAAAGCTTGAGCAAATGTCCGTAACCGAGTTTCACGTTCTGCTTTTCGAGCAAAAGTTTCCACTGCAGGCACGCCGTAAAGTTCGAAAGTCCAAGGCACAAAAGCGCAACAAACAAAGGCCAAATGCTATGCGTACTGAACAGGCGATACAAATCGTCGACGCTCCAGTCAGGCGCCATCACGATGTTTCGGTACACAAAGTAAGCGGGGACAGCCGTCACCACCAACTTCAAACAAAAAATCAACGCCGATTTCAGTCGGCCATTCATTTTACTCATTTCCTCCCCCCACTTGCCGCTCTATAACGGCGTCCTGCAAAAGATCGAGAGTCTTCTCGGCAGCAATGTCCCAGCGGAACTCGCCCGCATAGCTTTTTGCCGCCGCCGAAAGCCTCGTGCGCAAATCGTCGTCGCTATAAAGCCTGTCCATTTCGGACGCACAAGTATGAAAATCCCCCACCGGGAACAAGAGTCCCGTCTCACCATTCCTGACGCTATCGCGGAGTCCAGGCACATCGCTTGCAATCGTCGTCGTCCCAAGCCTTGCAGCCTCCACTACCGTGAGGCCCCAACCTTCCTTGTAGCTCGTCTGCAAGAGCGCCACCGCTTTCTGCAACAAGGCGCGTTTCTTTGCAGGTGTTACAAATCCCAAAAGTTCAACACGCTCCGTAAGCCCGCGCTCTTTAAGCCACGCCGGAATCTTTTTCAAAAGCGGGCCGTCACCCGCCACCACGAGTTTTACATCGGGGTGGTTCTCGTTCTCGGCAAATTCTTCAAAAGCCTCAAGCGCCGTCCAAATTCCCTTGTAGCGGTGCACGCGCGAAAGCCACAAAAAGTACGGCGTACTCGGCACTTCTTCAGACTTCTCGACCTGCGACGGATCCACATCGTCGGAGCCGTTATAGATTACCGAGATACGGTCTTCGTCAATTCCGATTTCTTCCAGTTCGTACTTGGTACTCGGGCTCACCACCACAAACGGCTGCTTGCGGTAGAACCACGGAATAACGCGTTCAAACGCCCACACCATAAAGGCAATCGGGAACGACGCCTCATGGAAAATGGAGCTACGCCACAAGTGATGCATCTGCACCACCACCGGCTTCTTGGTCAAGAACGGCGTAAACAGCGGAAGCTTGTTCAAGTCCTCGACCACCACATCGAAATTGAATTCACGGTCCAGCTTGCGGATATTCATCGCCACCGTGAGCTGGAACAGCAGATCGCCCCCCTTGCGAATCACCTCGATACCGTCGACCGTCTCGCGAGGCTTGCAACCTGCAAAAGCCGTCGTCAGGAGCACAACCTTGTGCCCCGATTCTACAATCTGAGAAAAAATACGGTGAAGGTGCTTTTCGGCGCCCCCTGCGGCGGGGTGCATCCGGTCGCGGTAATTGACTACAAGGATGTTCATCGGCTAGGGCTTTCTGCCCAGGACTCCAATGCACAACTGCGTGTAGTGCATAAGCGAATTGTTTTCAAGAGAATCCAGAATCTTGTCCTTAATTTTCTGGTAAGCGGTTCCCTGCAGCGGATACTTCGGCAGTTCCACGCCCACCTTGAAACCCACTTCGCGCACAATGCGGTAGAACAGGTTCGGTCGCATCCAGTCGCCATAGTCATAAACGCATTCAAAGCCCGCATCGGTCATGAGCTTTTTCAGCTGCGGCATGGTGAACTGCTTTTCCCAACCGGCAAACCACTTGTCCATCGCAATCAAAATGTGCTTGATTACGGTGTAAGGGTGAACGGTCTGCGGAACGTCGCACAGGCAGTGACCGCCATGCTTTAGAATGCGGTAATTTTCCTTGATCAGCGGGAGCGAATCCTTAAAATGCTCGGCCAGGCCCTGATGGAACACCAAGTCAAAAGTGCAATCCGGGAACGGAGCCTTGAAGGCATCGCCACGCACAAGCTTCAGGTTATCGTAAAGGTTGTCCTTCGCGCGAATGCCATCCACAATTTTCAAACTGTTTTCGGCGTAATCGAGCACATAGACGTCGGCACCCAAACGAGCCAGTTCTGCGCTGTCGCGACCAGTACCGGCGCCCACTTCCAAAACCTTGAGGCCTTCGAGTTTAAAATTCTTCTTAATCGTATTCAACACAGACGGGGACGAAGGATAAACCTTGTCCATATCGTTCTTCTGTTGCCAAAATCTGTTCCAGACAGACTGATCAGGTTCTTTAATAGACATAGCGTGTAAAATATACTAATTCGGAATTCAAAATTTGGAATTCAATTTTTGCCGTGAGCCGAAAGCGACTCGTATAAACGAGTCGTGACGGCGAGAGTGAGGCTATATCACATTTTTTTGTTAGAAATAGAGCCGAACGGTCTGTAAAGGGGTATGCTTCCCCCTGCCCTTAAGAACCCGATAAAATTCCGAAAAAACAAGCGCGCTATGTCTGCGGGCTTTTCCCACACAGCACCGATTTGTCATATTTTTATGACAATAGTTGAAATTTTAAGACAATTTTTCTAAATTACGGGACAAAATTCATCAAAGTGTGACAGCATACGGTAAATTTGGTACTTTTTGCAATTTTTTTACACAATTGGCACGCATCTTGCTTAAAAAAAAGCGATATTAAGGATGTAAGGTTATAAAATGCATATTGATTCTACTGATACAACTCTAAAACGTTACCTCGAAGATATTAGACGCACCGCTCCCCTCTCTCGTGAAGAAGAGCAGATTCTGTTCCAGAAAGCTAAAGAAGGCGACAAGATCGCCCGTAAAAAGCTTATCTCTGCCAACATGCGTTTCGTTTTGAAAGTCGCTATTCAATACCGTGGTTGCCCGATTCCGCTGCCGGACTTGGTGAGCGAAGGCGCCATGGGTCTCGTGCGTGCTATCGAATCCTTTGAACACACTCGTGGTCTTAAGTTCATTAGTTACGGCGTGTGGTGGATCAAGGCTTACATTACCCGCGCCATTAACGAACAGGGCAACCTGATTCGCTTGCCGGCGAACCAGCACTTGCGCGTGCGTAAGGCTTTGCACGAACAGAGCCGCGGTAAGGAAATCAACGAAGAGATCCGCGAACTTATCCAGATCGGTCAGCGCGGCGTTTCTTTCGACAGCCCCCTGAAGGCAGACTCCAAGGCAACGTATGCCGAAGTGTTGCCCGACGGCACCGCCACAAACCCGGAAAACGAATCCGAAATCCAAAGCGTCGAAGCTTTGGCCCGCGACCTCATGGAACAGCTTCCGGAACGCGAAGCCAAGGTGATTACAGGTATCTTCGGTATCAACCAGGAAGCTCCGCAGACGCTTCGCGAAGTGGGCGAATCCATGAACATTTCCCACGAACGTGTACGTCAGTTGCGCGACCAGGCTCTGCGCCGTATCCGCAAGTACAACAGCAAGGAATTCTTGCAAGACAAGAAGGACGCATTCCTCGCAGCGATTAATAAATAATTAATCGCTGCCTATGACGCATGGGGCTCCGCCCCCTGGACCCCTTTCCCACAAGCTGACTAAAATCAACAAGTAGGGGTCACTTCGTTTCGTCATGCAAACAACCAACAATTAAAAAGCCCGGTTGAAAACCGGGCTTCTTTTTATATCAAACTTTTCGGAAAGCACGCACAGACTCAAAACTCTTTCGTCTCTCGTCTGTAGCGAGCTCGCGAGCGTTCTTTCGCCTACTTCTTATGTTTCTTGCGGCGGACACCCCACTTGTCCTTGATTTCTTCGACAATCTTCCTGTCTTCGTAGCGGACTACCATCTTGAACTGAACGTTGTAAACGCCAGTTCCCACGAAGCGTCCCTTGTGATCCTTGAAGTTCCAGTTCACAAAGACCTTCTTGTCGGTTTCAAGGCAGTTGCCGCCGAACTTCGGGCTGTTACAAGGTACCGTGATAATGGTGTCGTTCACGTACTGGCCCAAGTGGTCGAAGTAGTTCACAATGAACGAGATATACACATCTTCGGGCTTCAAGGAATCAAGTACCGTCGGGTCGTAAGAACCATCGGCAGAGACCTGCGCACGGTCCAGAAGCTGCGGCACAAAGCGTTCGCCCAGCTGCACCAACTGGCCAAGGGCGCCTTCTTTTTCCATGTCTTCCTTGGTAGTCGAACCCGGCACGTAGCGCAGGTTCACCGAGCTCACGGTCTGCAAGGTGTATGTCTTGCCGTCAGCATCTTCCCTCGGGGTATCATCGTTCAAGTCAAAGCAGCCCATGTTCGTCGCTTCAACCAAATGGTTCAACAGGCCGCCGATAATGACCGACTGCGGATTTTCACCTGCGGCATTATCATAGTTATCCTTGATGGCGTCCTTGGCACCCTTACGCACCATAATAGAGTCACCCGGCATAATCGTACCGTCGCTGCCGTTAAACACCAGCTTTGCGGAAAGGCCGTCAGCGGACCAGTCGATTCTCGTGGGATTCAGTTCAATCACCTCTTCACCATGAACATAAGAGAAATAATCCTTTCCCTTAAGGTCCTTGGTATGAATCGGTTCAGAGAACATCACCAGAAGCGTGTCCGCCTTCTTACCGTAATCCAACGTAGCGCTAGCCACCACCGGAGCCATCTTGTCGACCAGCGGAGCAACGTCTTCGTTCACGAAGGTTTCACCGAAAATCTTGTAGTAGGTGTAGATATTGGCCTGCGGCAGGTCTTCGCTAATGCTTGTCACGCCCGAGGCGAGTTTCGTCGTAGAGAACACTTCCCAAACAACGCGGGTTGAATCCTTCGGATCAATCTTCAAGTCTACCGGCTGTGCCTGCAGCTGGATCATCATGCCGCGATAGCTGTACCACGGGAACGTCATGTAGAGCGTACTGTCGATATCGTCCTTCGTCAGTTTCTTGTCAAACACGGCCACGATCTGGTCCAAGACGCCATCGCCATCGGTATCCCAGTATTCCACATTCTGGACTTGCGGGAACCTGTCGACCACCTTGACGGGCACTTCGCGTTCGTATTCGTCAGACGTAATATAAGGCAGGTTCGTGAAGGTTGCACCCGGATACAGCGACACGCTATCCTTGTAGTCACCCTTCAGCTTGAAACTCTTGCCCACAAAGATCACGATATCCTTGGCCGGCATGTAGACTTTCTTGATTTGATCCACATCGAAGCCATAGCGTTCTGCATCTTGCTTGAGCATCACCATCATTTCAGGAATGCTGACATCAACCGGGAACAGGTCGATATTGTACTGCAAGAAGAGAGAGTCCATTCCGTTTGCGCTGCGAATTGCATAAGCGTCCTTGATGACGTTGCTACCCACTTCCACAATCGGGGATTCACGCACGTAGGTCGCATCGGACCCCGCCTTGTCGCGATAAGACACCAGCGCCTTGGCATCCTTCGGGAAGTTGCCGACTGCAGGAATTTCCTTGAAGTCAGAGACATCCACCAGAATGCGGTCGCGAGCCGTATTCAGCCTGGGGTTCACGCAGTCAAAGGTCTTGTCGCCAATGACAAGCTGAACGCCATCCAGGAGGTAGGTTTCAGGCAGAGTATCCTTCAAGAGGATTTCCACATAATCCAGGGACATGTCGCCATCGGTATCCTTGATGTAACCGATATGGGTATCCGGAATTGGATCGTAGAAGTTGATGTTGTCGATAATGACCATTTCATTACCGCCGAACACCTTGATAGAGCCTCCCTGCACAACCTTGTCGGCTGTCACGAAAATCGTAACGGACCCATCAGCATTCACTTCGAGGTAATCCGTCTTTTCGCCCGTAGCAGGGTCAACCAGCTGGACATCCGTTCTAGACACAATCTTCAAGGAATCCGGGTCGCCGAAGTATTTCTTCACCTTTTCCGGATCCAGAGTGATAGCGACAACGTCGCCCACCTTGGCAGAATCCAGGCCGGAGTTATAATGCAAATCCAAGGGAATGCCCGTCGGGTCGTTGGTCAGTCTATAGCTGTTTCCATTGATCACCACAACCTTCGGGTCTTCCGGATTCGGATCCGTCGGAACGAGCACCACCGTCTTCGAGACAATGGAGTCTCCCTTTTCGAAGCGTTCCATAGTCGGGTACATGTCGAGACCATCGTCATCGTCATCATCTTCGTCTTCAACGCCGTAGTACTTATTAGAAGAACTGGAATAATCGCCTTCGTCTTCGCCGCTACCATGGTTCCTGCTCGAAGAAGACTTGCCGCCTTCATCTTCGCCGTTGCCATTGCCGCCACTCGAAGAATTACCGCCGTTGCTGTTGCTGCTGGAGTGGCCGCCATTGCCGCCGGAACTCATGTTAGAATCGCCTGCGCTGCTGGTACCGTCGTTACCGCTGCTGCCGTTATCGTTACCGGAGCTGTTCCCGTTGCTATCAGAACTGCCACCGTTGCTATCAGAACTGCCACCGTTGCTACCAGAGCTGCCACCATTGCTACCAGAGCTGCCACCATTACTATTAGAACTTCCGCCATTGCTGCCAGAGCTAGAAGCATCGCCACCGGAGCTGTTGCCGTTACCGCCGGAACTCATGTTGGTTCCGCTGCTGGAATTGCCATTGCTATTGGAGCTGTTTCCATTGCCATTGCTGCTGCTAGACTTCGCGCTGCTAGAAGATTCGTGATATTCCACCAGCGAGGAACTGCTATGGGAGTCACTAGACAAATCTTCATCGCCACCGGAGTGACCGCCTTCGCGGACCACACCCACGCCCGAGAGCGGAGCCAAGTCATCCAGATACTTATCGACGTACTGCACGTGAACCAGCACGTTATCGTTAATCAACTTAGCCGGATTAGCGGCAAAGTCCACAAAGACCATGTGTCCCGTATTGGACGCCACAAAAAGATGTCCGTAGCCGTCCGTTGTCCCCTGATCCAAGCGCCAACCCACAGGGCCGCCATCCCAAGTTCTCGGTTCCGGCATATTCGCATAGGATTCCACAAAGAAATACTTACGCAAGTCAATCGTCGCAACCACTTCGGCGGTCACATTCTTTCCTTCGACATGGGGCTTAATCTGTACAATGCGGGCGCCACCGAATACGAAGATCGTCTTGGAGTAGGGATCGTAAGTACCACCGTGAGCACCTTCCAAGCCGTCGATCAAGATCTTGGTTCCGACAGATTCAATCACCTTCTCGCCAACCTTTCCGCCCACTTTATCCTTGTTGGCTCGAGTTACTTCAACCCAAGTCGTATCGGTAAACATGCCGAAATAAGCTTTCTTGCTTTCATTCTTGCGTTCAGAATCCGTACATTCGCCGTAATCTTTTTTATTGTAGTCGTACTTTTCGCAACCGCCGCCCTTGTAGTCCGAATAGGTAAAGAAGGCTCGGCCTTCGCCGTCCCAAATAATGGTCGTCAACTGGTCGTTACCGCTTCTTTGAAAATTCGGCCTTAACTTAACGTAATAGCCGTCGGAAAGACTCGATGTTGCCGGATCCGCGTCCGTCGAAAAGCGATACAAATACCCCGGAATGCCCGAAGCCCACAGCCAACGTTTATTCGGGTCCATCATCAAGTGCCAAAAACCGTTTGTACTCGTTTTCGGCTGAGCAGTCCTGACCAAGCAAACCTTATTACTATCCTTGGCCGTCTTGCTAACCTTGTGAATAGGCGTACCCTGGGCAGCCACCAACAAGTCACCATCGGGGTGATGCACGATACCGTCGGCACCCTGCATGCCATCATTAGTTGTACACAAGGTCTTTCTGTCCGAAGGCTTCATCAACAAGTAGCCAGCACCATTGTACTGGTAGCTGATACTCTTGACACGGTCCGATTCTCTGAACTTGGTATAGTACAGAGTCGCCTTGGTTGCAGCATGGGGCACAATATCGCCAATCTGCTGAATCCAAATACCCGTCGCCGGATTTTCCGGGGCGGGAATTTCAGCGTCTGCGGCAAAGCTTGCTACCACAGACAACAAAAGTACCGGTATGAATTTTATCGATTTTCTCATGTTCGTACCCTCTAAAAGAACCTCTACTTAGACCTCTTTGCAGAAATGCCCCATCTAAAGATTCTTTCAACCTTAAAGTCGCTTTTTGCTCCGTAAACCTTAACTCTGAATTTTGCGAGATAGATTCCGGCACCCACTTTGCGGCCATTGTCGGCACGCATGTTCCAACGAACGTAGAGTTTGTCCGGATTTTCAAGGCAGTTGCCGTCAAAGAACGGATCGTCGCAAGCGATGCTGCCCGAAGCGCCACCCACATAGTTACCGATGTTGGTGTACACATAGAGCTCCCAGTGAAGCCCGATATCTTCCATATTCGGCACAGACATTCCCACGGAATCCTTTTCCATAATAGTGGAATAACCGATATCCATGAGCACGCCCAGAGAAGACTGGTCAGACGCTTCCTTGGCATCTTTCACATGTTCGATTGTGAAAGGCTTTACGCGGTCACTCAATTCTTCAGCCTTGTTCAAGTCGGCAAAGGAATTGTTTTTCATGATGACGCGAGGATCGCCTTCGACCATGACAGCCGGCGAAAGTTCAGAAACCTTGTTACCCTTCTTGTCCACGAGACCGCTCGTAAAATTGTCAAAGCGTACAGAGTCCGCAGGATTCATACGGGTAGCAAGATCCAAGCCCGCTTCCATGTACAGAATCAGTTCGCGGCCATCGTCGCTCCATTCCGAAGAAGTCAAGCTGTAGTGAACCCATTCCCCATCCACATAGAAGGCGAGGCAGTCATCCGTGAGATTCACGTTCTTCTTGTCCATGGCTTCGGAGAAGGTTATCTTGAACTTATCCGGCTCCATCATCTGGAAAGATTCCGGATTCAGGAACGTAGAAGAAATCACCGGAGCCATGTAGTCATTCATTCCGTACAGGGAATCCGGATCTTCAATGCTCTTGCCTTCGACAGAAATTGTATTCTTGACGACAGCGTAGCCATATTCAATCTTGCCGCCCTTCGAATAGGACTTGTCAATTCCTGTCAGCATATTCTTGATATCGTACTCTTCAGGATTAAGGGCAAAACCAAGCAGCGTGCCGTTTTCCGAAATCGTAAGGTCTGCAAGGTTCGGCTTGATGGCCACAAGTTCACCGTCGTTGTCGAGCCAGTAGAACGTAATGTCCATCTTCTTGAGGTCATCTTCGGTAATGGGAGTTTCAAAGCCGAGCGAGGTGGAATCCATGCGGCCATCGCCGTCACGGTCGTAGAAACCGTTCTTATCGTTATCCACATAAATGCGACCCGCATTCTGCACCGGCACTTCCTGGTTATTTGCACTAGTCGGCACACCGTCAGCAGCAGTGAGGATTCCGTCGGGGCAATCCTTGCTAGAGCAGATTGTCGAAATCTTGAGCATGTCGCCCACGGACACCACACCAGATTCCACCGTGAACACCCACTGGGTTCCCTTCTTGGAAATTGCATCCACATCGATCGGATTGCTGTTGAGCAACAAGCCTAGACCGCTCGTCCAGGACGGATCCATATCCTTGTTGAATCGAACGATCATGGTATCCGTACCATCACTGCCCTTGAGCAGCGTCGCCGACTGGATAGCAGCACCGATGCTATCGGTCAAAGAAGTCTGCTGCCATTCGCAACGACCGCCGACCGAGCACACACGAGCCTTAACAGCACCCGTTGCAGAATCTTTCTGCAGTTCAACCTTCACACCGGGATATTCACACACATCGCCAAGGCACGTTTTTTCGCCAGCGAATTCCTTGAAGGATTTATCATCCGGCCAGCTGTAGAAGAACGAATCCACCGACATGGAATCGGTCTTACCGCCAAACCAAGTCGCAATACTGTCGCCAATGCCGTCACCATTGCGGTCGTAAATAGCCGCCTTTTCAATCATCGGCATATCCGGATTTACGAACTGGTATTCACCCGGGAACGGCTCCGTCAAAATGAACTTAGTCGTGTCCTTAGGATCTTTGTAAGCGTTCATGCTGAAGGTCGAACCATCAGTGATAGCCTTGGGCGCCACCACCATGAACTTGCCGCGGCCACCGTTAATATCCAAGCGGATTGTTTCATCATCAAGCTTCAGGTCTTGTCCGCCTTCGCTCAGGAACATCAGGTTTTCGCTTTCGCCAAAGGGTGTAAAATAGAACGTCTTTGTAAGGCCCGTATCAACGGAGCCCTTTTGGGGACCCATCGGAATAATCGCCTCCACGTCGACATGCATGGTATCGCCCACTTCGTACTGAAGCTTGGACACGTCCGTCACTTCTTCACCTTTAACGATGTACTTAAGACGGGGCACGTAAAAATTATAGACAATGCTTACAATCGGGCGAGTCGCCACATCGTCATCCGACGTTCCCAAATTAATGTTGTACACTCCATAATCGCTCGAAATACCGAGCTTTACCAAACCGTCCGTTTCAGAAGACTTTACCTCAGTAAGGTTCTTGACACCGGAATTATCAGACTTGAGTTTGAGTTTGATTGAATCGAGTTTCTGTTCCTGCGGAACATACACATAGAACGAAGCTCCACGAACCGCTGCTTCTCTATTTTCAGGATCTTCACCTTCAGGAACAACCCAGAGGCTGGCCGTACGGCCATCGTTGATTCGGTAGTACTTGCAAGGATCTTCAGAGTTCAGCGTTTCCAAGGTCTTTTCGTCAACACAACGAATTAAACTATCAGCAAAAGAGCCTGTCGAAAGACAAAGCATCAACAGCCAGGCAACCGAAAGAAAATGACCTTTCATGAAACTCATTACAACCTCAATAAAAGCGAAAGATCTCTGCAAACATTTCTTTGCAAACTATCCTTTCCAAAGATATGATTTTTTTTCATGAAACGGACAACAAAAATTTACGTTGTGATACGAATCGCAGGATATTTTCAAATTTGTTTATTCCAAGTTGGAATAAGTATTTGCAAGGTCTGTAACGATATCGTCCATAAAAATCCAGCCGCGTCCTTCAAGGCGCAAGCAAGATTTACTTTGTAACAAATTTGACAGATTTCCGTGCTTTAAGAAGCCCTTCGAAATCCAGCGTTCGCACACTGATTTATCCAAAGAAATTCCCATTTTTTCGAGGTCTTCAGAACAAATTCCTCTAGATTGACGTAACGAAAGCCACAGGAACTCCATAATGGACGCTTCCCTATCCAGTTTATCAAGAGAAAGCATGGATTCCGGACAGTCAGACAGCACGTATTCCCGCCAACGGGGGTAAATTTCGGGAGCATAGTAGCGCATTCCACGCAAATAGCTGTGTGCCCCCGGGCCAAAACCGGCATATTCGCCCCGATTCCAGTAATTTTGGTTGTGGACGCTTTCAAAACCGGGCCGAGCAAAGTTCGAAACCTCGTAGCGCATTAGCCCCTTGCGTTCCAAAATTTCAACGCCCCCCATGTACATCGCTTCGTACAAATCCTCGTTTACCGTAAGTTCTCCACGGGCCACCCGGTGTCCGAGCCTGGAACGGAGTGAAACGTTCAGTCCGTAGAAACTGACGTGATTCAACGGGAAATCCGAAAGCCGGTCCACATCATCCAAGAAGCCCTGCGTGGTTTGCCCCGGCAAATCGAACATCAAGTCGCCATTCACCTGCAAATTTGACGAGGAAGTCAAAAGACGCAGGGCCGATACTCCCGTTTCTACCGAATGCGAACGGCCAACCATCTTCAAAATTTCTGGATCGAAGCTCTGGATCCCGAGACTGACGCGGTTTACGCCCAATTCCAGCGCGTTACGCAACGTCGCCTCGTTTGTCGATTCCGGGTTGAATTCCATGGAAACTTCTTTCAATTTTGAAGAATCGACCCCCACGGACCCTAGACATTCAAAAATCCGGCGCAAAAATTCCGGTGGTAGCTCCGAGGGAGTTCCTCCGCCCAAATAAAGAGTTTCCGCATTCGAAAGGAGTCCCGAATGCGCGTTCTCGAAACTTACAATTTCCTTACACAACAAGTCCGTATATTCCGAAAAAAGTTTCGATTGTGACGGCATTACATGAAAATCGCAATAATCGCAAATATGGCGGCAAAAAGGGATGTGAACGTAAACACAAAACATCTTTTACAAACGAATAAAAATATTACAATAAAACTTTTTTATAAAATTTAGATTATATAGATAGATATGGATACCAGGAAAAACAATAATTTCAAGAAAAAATTGAAGAAGCGGATCCCGCTCCTGATTTTCCTGACGTTATCTACCACCATCTTCTTTTTGGCATCGACCCTTCTTTTAGACGAATCGTACAAAGACATCATCATTATCGCCATGATTTGGGCGTTGCCGCTATTTATCCACTGAAGGTGCTATGGCCATTACCCGATTAACGCAGCGTAAATGTAAAGCAATTGCTTTTTATATCTTGAGTTGGGTGATTTTCACCTTAAGCGCCTCGGCCCTTTTGACGTACGGCGCCGGAAACGGTTTTGATTCATCGCGCATGCTGTTCATGTTGCAGTTGTCGCTTTTGATAGGCCTTTCACATGCCATTTACGATGTGATGATCTTGCAAGACGAAATGGACAAAAGGCCGGTAGCGGCAGCACTCCTGATACGTTCCTGGTTCTTTATCGCAAGCATATGCGCAAACCTGATTCTCTGCATTCTGATATGGGACATAGACAGGAGCGAAGGCCTTATAAACGAAGCGGCCCTGCAGCATGTGTTAAGCGTCTTCAAGCAACCCAAGACCCATATTCTAATCTTTGAGCTGTTCATGCTCGGGAACCTAATTACCTTCGTCCGCTCCGTGCACAAGAAATTCGGGACCCGCGTCTTTATGAACACTCTACTTGGCAAGAACCAGGAACCCAAAGAGGAAGACCTGGTATTCATGTTTATCGACATGAAGCATTCCACCGAAATCGCCGAAGAACTGGGACACGTCAAGTACAGCAACTTTATCCGTGACTACTACCGTCTGCTTTCGAACTGCTGCGAAGAAAACCACGGGGAAATTTACCAGATTGCAGGTGACGGCGCCTTTTTGACCTGGAAAATCAGCGACTGCAGAAAGAAGGCCAGACCCATCGATTGCTTTTACGATTTTGCCGAATGCCTGGAACGCACCGCATACAAGTTCAAGAAGCGCTACGGCATAGTCCCTGAGTTCAAGGCGGCTGCCCATTGCGGAAAAGTCATCTCCACCGAAGTCGGCAACTTCGGCAGTGAAATGGCCTACCATGGCGATGTGCTGAATACCACCTCCCGAATCCAAACCCTCTGCTCCAAGCTCGGGCAAGATTTCTTAATTTCCGAAGACCTTTACATTCGTTTGCCTCTACCCCTCCCCCACGGTTTTTTGGGGGTAAAAGCCGGATTTTTTGAATTACGGGGAAAAAAGAACGGAATTTTGATTTTTTCTCTGCATAAGCCCTTGACATAGTCCCCCAACTTTTCTATAATTGGACTACCCCGCGGGAATAGCTCAGTTGGTAGAGCACGACCTTGCCAAGGTCGGGGTCGAGGGTCCGAGTCCCTTTTCCCGCTCTAAAAAAAGAAAAGCCACCTATCAGGTGGCTTTCTTTTTTATAACACGGGAAGGGACCCGGAGACGAGACCCCTTGGGGGAGAGGGTGCGGCATAATTTGGCTCATGCACGCAGTGCGTAGAGACAAATTATGAGCTTGAGGCAAGCGCAGCTTGCATCGAGCCCGTAGGGTTAGACCGCAACCTTGCGCAAGCAAGGAATATTGCGGGCTAACAATCCCTTTTGACGCCTTCTCCCCAAAGAGGACAACTCAACTAAGCCACTAAAGTGGCAAGTTTCGTATAGGCGTCCGCAGCGTCACTCGGTCATGACAAAATGCGAGCATTTTGTCGCGACACTCGTTTAGCACACTTTTCCCGTTCAAAAAAAAAAAGAAAAACTTTAAAATAAACCTTAAATCACAAACAAATTCCTTAAAACGAAAAACACCCTGCAGGAGCAGGGTGCTTTTTCTCGCGTAAAGATGCAGCTATTAAGCAGCCTTCACAGTTTCCACGACCTTGGCAAAGGATGCCGGATCGGCGACGGCCATGTCAGCGAGAACCTTGCGGTTCAGCTTGATGCCCGACTTGGAAAGCTTGTAAATGAACTGGCTGTAGCTGATGCCGAGTTCACGGACAGCGGCATTGAGACGAGTGATCCACAGAGAGCGGAAGTCACCCTTCTTGTCACGGCGGTGAGCGTAGGCATACTGACCGGCGTGGGCTACGGCGTCGATAGCAAGGCGAAGGTTCGACTTGCGACGGCCATAGAAGCCCTTGGCGGCCTTAAGGATTTTTTTGCGGCGTTCGCGGGAAGGAACTCTGGTTTTAGCGCGTGGCATTCTTACACTCCTTATGCAACGACAAGCAGACGCTTGACATGGTAAACATCGACTTTCTTAACGAGAGCGCCCTTACGCAGGTTACGCTTACGCTTCGTGGACATCTTGGCAAGAATGTGGCGCATGCCAGCACGCTTGAACTTGACGTGGCCGGAACCAGTCAGGCGGAAGCGCTTCTTAGCACCGCTGTGTGTTTTCATCTTAGGCATTTTTACCTCTTTAGGTTATTAAGTTGAAGCCTCACCTGCTGCCATGGGCTCGGTTACGGGCTTTGGTGCCGGGGCCTGCTTTTTGGCAGTGCCTGCACCGCGTTTAGGACCGTAAATCGAGAGCATTGTGTTGCCTTCGACTCGCGAATCCATTTCCAAGTCGCCGTACTGGAGCAAGTCTTCTTTAGCGCGCTCCATCAGGCGTTTGCCGTAGTCCATGTGCGCCATTTCGCGCCCACGGAACTGCATAATAAGCTTGACCTTCATGCCATCCTGCAAGAACTCGGCGGCCTGCTTGATCCTGTACAGGTAGTCGTTCTCGGCCGTCTTCGGGTGCATCTTGATTTCTTTAAGCTTCACCACGTGCTGCTTAGCCTTAGCGGCCTTGGCCTTCTTGATCTGTTCAAACTTGAACTTGCCGTAATTGATGATACGGCATACAGGCGGCTTAGCATTGGGAGACACTTCCACCAGGTCCAGTCCGGCGTCCTTGGCCATCTGGAGAGCCTGTTTGGTATCCATGATGACGGCCTCGCCATCTTCCTTTACAAGACGGATCGGGGAAATGCGAATGTCTTCGTTAATGCGGGTTCCATCACTCTGTCTGTTCGGCATGCGACGGTCGCGGGGGTTTTGTAACGCCAAGTTAAGCTACCTCTAGGTAAAATTGTTATTGTGGCGCTAAATATAGTTTTTTTAATAAAAAATGCAAGAACTTTTTAACGAACCCCTTTGAAAATAGGCGAATTTTTGTATAATTGGTCTTGCTCGCGGCGGTAGCTCAATGGTAGAGCCTTAGCCTTCCAAGCTAATGGTTGCCGGTTCGATCCCGGTCCGCCGCTCTTAGACCCCTCTTTGAGGGGTCTTTTTTATTCTTTGTCCTTCATACAACGGATCGAAAGCCAGTAATCCTTGTAATAAGACATAGAACCGCCTATTGTGAGAACTATATCGAGACTCGTAACCGACAAGGTATTGGACGTATCCGTAGCACTGGGGTTAACGGTATAATACATGGCGCAATACCCATAAGATCTGGATTCGTTCCGATCCGTTCGGACTCCGGCCGGGTAAATATTCAAGCCCAAGGCGTCGTATGCTAAAGAACGGTCCGCACGGTCCGTACTCCAATGGGTTGTCGACTTGAGTAAAGGCTCAACCGATTCAACGCCCCCGTTCACAGCAATCGCATAAGCCTTCAGCTTATCCCAATCATTAGTCGAAGGAATTCTCCAGCCTTCGGGACAAGCCTCGAAAATATCACTCTGCTTATACAGGCGCCCCAAGAAATCACAATAGGATTCGTTTCTTTCATAGCAAGCGCTATTTTCCGTCGCATAATTGATATTGCTGGTCATCCAGACTTGGCTATCAGTTTCAATCGTATTATAAACGTGCCCATCACGTTCATCCACATATTCGCCAAAAGGCCCCGTATATTTTTGGACAGACTGGGGATCGGTCCAGTCTTCGACAACTCTCGGACCAGCCCGCACTTCACTAACCCCAACGGGCAACGTAACTAACTGATCTCTGATACAGCGAACGGAATATGCAAAATCATAGTTGCCCGCGGCATTGATAAAGTCAATAATGCTAAAATGGACAACGCTATCGTCGGTTTTGTAGGTTTGATAAACTCGTCTATAAGGATACCCGCCGTTAATATCGGTTTCATCAGAGGTTATCATGTGGGCCGCAGTACCCGCCTCATGATAGTACCCCCTAGAATCTCGATAACCCGCCGGAAGCAAGGCGAATCCGTACAAGTCCTTACTGGGCATGCCATCTGTCCAGCCGAAGGTCGCTCCTAGATAATTTTCAGTCCATTCGCTCGGATATTCCGGAGCGCCCAAACGCATTTCAAGGAACGAAACCGCTCCATCATATTCTCTTTGCGACGGAAGATGCCAGCCCGAAGGACAAACGGTTTTAGCCTCTGCATAAGTGTAGAGCCTTCCGTACTTTTCGCAGTTCGGTTCGTAATCCTGGTAGCAGTAACCACCAGAGGCATAATTCAGGTTTTGCCCAAACCACAAATCACCATTAACGACTACGGTTCTGTAAATCTTTCCATCTCTGGGATCCGTAAAAGTCGTGTCAAAATCCTGAACAGAAACAACCTTACTCGACGACGACCTCACATAAGACGAAGAGGAGAGCCGTTCCAAAGACGAAGAACTCTGCTCGCCCTGCGACGAAGAGCTAGACTCACTAGAAGAGGAACTGCTAGTAGACGCGAGCGAACTGGAGGACGCTTCGCTAGAAAGTCCATCATCCGGATACAGGTCGTCATCGTACGGTCCAGAGCTACTCTTCCCTTTGCAGCTCACCAGAACCATTACCGCGGCTAAAAATACCAGAAATCTAACTACAAAATTCATGCCCCCCCCCCTTACCTATCCAAAACGCAGCGGACAGAACGTCCTTGCTTTTTATTCTTAACCAACTTCGTCACACTCTTTGACCCCACCGTCATTGTATAATAGTAAGCGGTGCTATCGTTGTAGGCATTAGCCGTCCAGAAATGAGCTTCGGTTTCTAGACCATGGTACGCCGTATCGATAACGCCTGCACCAAGAGCAGAGAAACCGTAGTCATTCTTGTTTACAGGTCCGCTACTGTAGAATGCGGGGGCCTTCAATAGTTTGCCCACGCTAGGACCGCTCCCGACTGCATCAATGAGATTTTCCCAGTCATCCTTGGTAGAGACATGCCATTTTTCGGGGCAAGCGCCCTGCTTTGTCCCATCGAGAGTTGCTGCATTCCAACTGTACAGGCGGCCATAAACCTTGCAGTTGCTTTCATCATCTTCATAGCACCAGGATTCTTCAGCAAGCAGATCGCTGTCGCCTGCATAAGCCAGGTTCTCGGCCATCCAAGTATCTTCGCCGATTTTCACCGTTTTGTAAGTCTTACTGTCACGTTCATCTACATAGCTATCATACACAGCATGAGACACATAAAAACCAGGTTCATTTCTCAGACAACGAACGGCATGGAATTTATACTTGGACCTGAGATAAGGCTTTTCGGCAACATTGTCATGCCCCTCCGAAATATACAGCACATCTGCAGAATCCGGATGATTGTTGGTTTTCCAGAAGGTGGCATGCGCACCGATTTTATTGATCCGTTCCCACTCATCGAAAGTGGAAAGCGGCACGGCATTAAAGGAATATTCATCTTCAAGCGGGGCACCATCTTCCCATAAATCAACAGATTTCAAATTTTTTCCGGCAAGTTTAAAGCCTCCTGTATGCGCAATCAACGTATCGAATTCCGCCTTCGTAGGCAAGTGCCAGCCTTGGGGGCAAAGACCCTGGTGCATTAAGGTATCGTCGTACTGTTTTTCCGCATACATATAAGGTATATCCATGGCACCTGTCCAGCGGTAAAGTCGACCATAGTTATCGCAATAAAGTTGCTTATCGTTAAAACAACGACTGCGATCCAAATCATCGGCATAGCCCCCTTCCGTTACATAGTTCAGGTTCTCAGCCATCCAGATTTGAGTACCGATAACCACCGTCTTGTAGACCCTATTGTCGCGTAAATCCGTCAAGGTATTTTCAAGGCTATCGTATACGGAACCTTTTTGGGGTGCAGCCGTTTTGCCTTCATCAAAGTCCCTATTTTCAAGACAACGTACCGGCACATAGGCATCTCGAGAAAAACCACCAATAGAAGCTTTTGATGTTTTATCGACACATAAGCCATAAGCATAACCACCCTCATTAGGGAGAGACGCCCAGAAAACATTTTCGGTGATGTCACCGAACCAACTCGAAGCATTGTAATAAGCATACCTGAGCTCATCATCCATATAGCCTACAAATACAATAGAAAAGCCAAATTCGTCTGTCGGCCTTTCTTCATCTTCTTCTTCGGGCCAAGCATTGCGGAACTTCGACTTGAGAGCCGTTCCCACATGTTCTTCGCCAACCTTTGCAGCGACGAAAGCAATTAGCTGTTCGTATTCCAATACCGTCGGAATATGCCAACCTGGAGGACATATGCCTGTGTGGTTTTCGGGAAGAATGGAATCTACAATTTCGCTTGCGAACGAATCATAGTTATGAGAAGAATCAAGGCCTACGGCATCGGGCCATTCATAAAGGCGGCCTTCTACATACCGGCTTTTTTGGCTGCGTTCCGTCTTGATATTCAGATTTTGCGCCATCCAGTTCTGGGCACCGATTTTCACGGTCTTGTACTTCTGGCCATCGCGGAGGTCAATCAATTCGCCATAGGAGATATCCGGATTCAAGACTTCGTCGGCAGATGCAATCGAGGAACTGTATTCCGTCACATACCAACTGCTGCTACTGGAACTACTCGAAGAATTATTCTTTTCAGTGCCGCTGGAACCCTTATTGTTTTCGGAACCCTCGGATCCACCTTCGTCGTCTATTTCGGAATAGCGGTCGTCTTCCGTATTCGTAGAACCGTTTCCGCCACAAGCAGAAAGAACAAGAAAAAAAGATGTAACCAAAACTGCAGCAGGGAATTTGAATTCCATATGTTTCCTCCTGTCAACTAGTTTAAAATATAAAAATTTCTAAATTTATTTCATGCTCTTTGAACAAGCCATTGCACACCAGGTTCCGGGTTACACCCGCGAAGCCGACTCCGCCCACGGCGAATCGCTCGCCATGTTCGACTATAAAGACGAACTCCGAATCAAGGACCTCGCCATTCAGGAATTTTGGGACGTAAACCGCCTCGCCGGAAACCCGCAGAAGGTGATAGCAAGCCCCATGCCCCGCGCCTACCGCACCACGAGTAAGCGCCGCGTGTTCATGCAGCCGGGCAACTTGCAGTTCGACCGCCAAGAATCGATGCTCGAACCCGAAGAACATAACAAGATTTACGATTTCTTGTTCGAGAAACTGATTACGCCTGCGTACAAACCGCTCGCCTATGCGCTCAACTGGATCATTATTCGTGGCACGTACCAATATCGCGTAGTGATTTTCAACATCAAGAAGATTGACGCGAGCATCGTGCGCAAGCTCAAGCTGATTTCGGATGCCCTGAAGCAAACCCCTTTCAAGGTGACGGCGGCTCACGCCTACGTAGATACGACCGAATCGGACTACTACCTAGAATCGAAGCGCCCGACCGAAGGCCTAAACTTCAAGCAGCTTTACGGCCCGCGTGAATTGAGCTTGTCGCTCGGCAAGTTCAGCCTGCGCTACCCCGTCACGGGTTTCAGCCAGATTAACGAGAGCCAAATTCACAACTTGATCAAGGCCGCAAGCCGCTTGCTCAGCTTAAGCAAAGAAGACCACTTCTTGGATTTGTACTGCGGCTACGGGCTGTTCAGCTTTGCACTCGGCGAAGCCGCCAAGGACGTCTTGGGCGTCGAATGGGAAGGTCCGTCGATCGACTGTGCAAAGGCATCGGCCAAGCACCTTAAAAAGTCTTACCGCTTTATCGCCGGTAAAATCGACGAAATGTTCGTGCAGACGCGACTGCCGCGGCCGATCGTGAACGAACCGGAAAAAATCCTTCTGGATCCGCCGCGCAAAGGCTGCGAACCAGGCGTAATTCACGCACTTGCGATGAGAAAGCCCATCCGCGTCGCTCACGTGTTCTGCGGCACCGACGAAATTTCCGCCTCGCTCAAGGAATGGGAACGCTACGGTTACCGCGTGCGCGAGGTGCAGCCGCTAGACTTGTTCCCCGGCACCCCGCATCTTGAAACCATCGTAATGCTGGAGAGGAAGTAGACAGTAGACGGTAGACAGTAGACAGAAGGAAGGGACATGTCTAACGGAAATTCAACAAGCACATTCTTTGAAGAAAAACCACCGCTGTGGACGCGAAATTTCGTGACGGTCGCCGCAGCGAACTTCTTGCTGTTCTTCAGTTTTTACCAGCTGCTCCCGATTTTGCCGCTCTACATTATCGAGAAATTCGCGACCGACAACGCAACAGCCGGATTCATTATTTCGCTTTATACGATTGGAGCGCTTGCCTGCAGGCCGTTCGCCGGATTCCTCGTGGACACCTTGAGTCGCAAGCCCTTGTACTTTTGGACATTCTTCGGATTTACCGCGTGTTTCCTGGGCTACAAGACCGTCGGCATTTTGCCGATTCTTGCCGCGGTGCGATTCGCACATGGGTTGTTCTTCGGAATCTCGAGCACGGCGAGCAATACAGTCGCCATCGACGCCTTGCCCGCAAGCCGCCGCGGCGAAGGCATCGGCTATTTCGGGATTAGCGTGAATCTAGCGTTTGCGACCGGCCCCATGACCGGCATGTTCCTGTACGAAGCTTTCGGCGACACCATCGTCTTTGCGATTTCGATTATTTTGTGCGTTATCGGCCTGATTCTTGTGCAGACATTGAACGTTCCCCGCAAAGAGAAAAAGCAGCACGCGCCGCTTTCGCTTGACCGATTCTTTCTCACCCGCGCCATCCCGCAGTTCGTGAACTTCATCTTCGTGGGGTTCGCCTACGGTCCGGTTACAAACTACATTGCGCTCTATGCCAAGGAGCTTGGCATCGGCGGCTCCGGCTGGTTCTACGCATTGATTGCAGCGGGCCTCATTCTGAATCGCATTATGACAGGGCGCTTGATTGACCGAGGCTATTTGATTCACCTTGTCGGCACGGGCATGACGCTGAATGTAATCGCTTACTTCATACTCGCCTCGAGCCACGCCCCCGCCACCTTCTTTATTGCGGCATTCCTCATCGGAACAAGCCTCGGCCTGATATTCCCGGGCTACCAGACCATGTGCGTGAACCTCGCCCGCCACGACCAGCGCGGTACCGCCAACAGCACCTACCTGAGCGGTTGGGACATCGGTATCGGTTCTGGAATTCTAGTAGGCGGCGCCATGGCAGGTCATTTCGGAATGCACCGACAAGTATTCCTCGCCTGCGCGGTAGCCCTGGTGATTGCAGACATCCTATATTTCACATGGACTGCAAAGCATTACCAAAAGAATAAATTAGAAGGGTAAACGCATTACGCCGAGCGTTTGTCTTCGTACATCATCAAGTCGGCTTCGGCAACACTTTGCTTAAAGCTTGAAGCGTTACCGTCCCAAAGAGCATATCCCAAACTGACATTTACTTCATAAGTCAGCGAAGCCGGGCGGTTCAAGACTTCTTCTTTTACGCAAGTTTCGATAACCCGCACCGCAATTCCTGGCATTTCTGTCGGGACGACCATCAGGAATTCATCACCGCCATAGCGGCACAAGAACGCCGATTTTCCTAAGCGGGTACACGCATTCCTAAGAGCCTTGGAAACAAGTTCCAAAGCCCTATCACCTTCGACATGCCCGTAAGTATCGTTAATCTGCTTAAACTTGTCCACATCTACCATAATTACATAATGGTCAATGGAATCATGCGGCAGCAGCAAATAGCTTTCAAGTCGGTTACGATTATGGAGACCAGTCAACGAGTCCGTAGAGATCAACTGGTTCTGCGAATTCAAATAGACAAAAAGAATAATCATCGTACACCAGAAACAGAAAATCGGCGTCGTAAGCGAAAGGAAAATCTGCGCAGAGCCCGCCACGACACACCCCGGAGTGTAGCTAGCCACAATCAGATAAGTCTTCAGGCTCAACTGACTATGCGGCTTAAGCACACGACCAAAGCAACGAACGGTCACCGTCATGATATAGACGAACGGCAAGAACACTAATATGAAATAATAAAGGGGAACCGGTTCCAAATTCTTGTCAAGCCAGAACTCGGGCATAGCAACGAACGAAACAAGCAACAACACGGATTCTATATAAATCGGAATTCTAAGTTTTCTACGAAGAGATTGAATCTGCAGACGGGTCATTTCTGGCCGAGTGCTGATTTCTGCATAGGCAAAGCAGCAGTAAAATACAATAGCGATAATGACCGCATTTAAATAATTGACAGCCAAAACACTGAATACTGTTTTGGGAATAACGCCGTTATTCACTAAAGCCCATATTGTGTCGCTAACAAAATAGACGATATGCCAAACGACCAAATGGGAGAACAATTTGAACTTTAACTGCGGTGTCGGGAGTTTTTTGATGCTATATAAAAGAAGCATCAATATGCACGCACACATGACACTTACTTCTGCATAAAAAATAAAATCACTCATATTCTGACACCTACCACCCCAATAATAGCAAAAATCTTACATTTCAATTACTAAATTGTCCCTTATGAAACCCTGGAAACTTTTGAATTCGGAATATCTGGTCGACACCCTCTGGCTGAAAGTTGCTAAAGAAACCTGCGAACTGCCCAATGGCAAGGTGATAGACGATTTCTATACGCTGTGGCAACCGGACTGGGTGCTGATTCTTGCCCGCACCACCGAAGGCAAATGGGTCATGACGGAACAGTACCGCCACGGAACCGGAAAAATTGAGTTGGAATTCCCCGCCGGAATCATCGACAAGGGCGAAACACCGGAACAAGCTGCTGCGCGCGAACTGCAAGAGGAATGCGGATATGGCATTGAGAAACAATGTGTCACCCTGAGCGAAGCATCGAAGATGCGAAGTCGAACGGGTCTAGATTCTTCGACTCCAATTCGTTCCGCTCAGAATGACACAATCAGTTACCTCGGCTCTTTTCCCGTGAATCCGGACAGGCACCGCGGCAAGTTCCACGTGGTATTTATCGACGGCGTTGTAAAGGGCGGATGTACGCACTTCGACAGCACCGAAGAAATCGAGAGTCTGCTATTGAGCGACGACGAATTGCAGGCCCAAATGGCCGACGGCACCTTCAATCACCCGCTACAGATGGCGGGGTACTTAAAGTATAAATTGCAGAAACGCACGATGTAATTCCTTGTCGCCGTATTTGTCTTCGGCGTCGGACTTTAAATCTTCGGCGGTATAGCCGCTGGTAATGCGCTGCAGCAGTACGCTGCGGGCCGATTCGTCGTAGCTAAAATGGATGCGGAAAGTGCGGTAGGCAAGCACTCCCGTTTTTGCATTTTCGTCAACGGTCAAGCGCCGGCGCGTGCTGTCGAAAACACCCTTCGAAAAATTTCCGCGGGAAAGTTGCACCCGCGCAAAACTTTCCAGATCGAAATCGCTGCGTTCCGCAATCCAGCGGTTCTGTGCATCGAAGGGGGCGTCGGCAAGTACCGTCCACAAGTCGCCTTCCTGTTCCTCGACCCAGCCCGCACGCGCATTCGGGAAGGCATCTGCCATCGGAATGTACGGTTTGATGTCGAGCACCGGAGTGCCGTTCAGCAGGTCGGCCTCGTCTACATACAAAGTAAGACCTTCGATCTTCAAAAGGCGTACGCAACTGAGCCCGATAGGGTTCGGGCGGTAAGGGCTACGGCTCGCAAAGGTGCCCACGCGGTCCTTTCCCTTGGGCGGTACCGGCGGGCGCGTTGTCGGGCGCCACCCCTCGTTCTCGTGAAACTGGAATATGACCCAGATGCGTTCGAAACCGTCTAGGTCGCGAAGCGCCATCTCGAAATTCTGTCCCTCGTTCAACACGATACGGCCTGGGTGCCCAGCAAAAAGCCTCCCCTGCCGAGGAGCGTCGTACTTGTACACGGCATCGCCGTAAAATGTGCCGATTGAAGAAATTTTCACGGCGGAAAATATAGAATTTAACACCCTTTTTACTGTCTACTGTCTACTGCCTACTGTCTGCATTTTCTACCTTTGCTCCCGATGAAAGATAAAGCTAAAAAATTGATTGAAAAGTACGAGGAACTGGAATCGGAACTCGGGAATCCGGATGTTCTTTCTGACCAGGCCCGTTACAACAAGATTCACAAGCAGTACAAGGGTATCGAAAAGGCCGTTTTGAAGGCCAAGGAATACCTGCAAATGCTTAACGACCAGGAAGAATGGAAGGCCGCCCTCGGCGATTCCGACCCTGAAATGGTCGCGATGGCAAAGTCGGAACTTTCCGATATCGAAAAGAAATTGCCGGGCATTACCGACGAACTCCAGATTCTGATGGTACCGAAGGATCCGTGGGATTACCGCAATGCCACGCTCGAAATCCGCGGCGGTACCGGCGGCGACGAATCCGCACTCTTTGCAGGCGACTTGTTCCGCATGTACCAGGGTTACTGCAGCCGCATGGGCTGGAAGATGACCATCCAAGATGCAAGCGAAGGCACCGTGGGTGGCTACAAGGAAATCCGCGTATTTATCGAAGGCGATAGCGTGTACGGTACACTCAAGTTCGAAAGTGGCGTGCACCGCGTGCAGCGCGTACCCGAGACCGAAACGCAGGGGCGCGTACATACGTCTGCCGCAACCGTCGCCATTCTCCCCGAAGCCGAAGAAGTCGACGTGGAAATCCGCGAAGCGGACATTCACATGGACACTTACCGTTCTTCGGGCGCTGGCGGTCAGTACATTAACAAGACGGACTCCGCCGTACGACTCACCCACATTCCGACAGGCGTGGTGGTGAGCTGCCAGACCGAACGCAGCCAGCTGCAGAACCGCTTGCACGCTATGGAAATGCTGCGTTCCAAGATTTTGGACGCCGTGATTGCCAAGAAGGAACAGGAAGAAGCTGCTAGCCGTAAGGCCTTGGTGGGCACGGGTGACCGTAGTGCCAAGATTCGTACTTACAACTTCCCGCAGAACCGCGTGACCGACCACCGTATCGGTCTTACTCTCTATAATTTGGACAAAGTCATCACTGGCGACCTCGACGAAATCATCAACGGACTCCAGATGGCGAACGCCCAGGAAAAGCTCGGAAAGTTCAATGCTTAATGGAGATGCCCGGTCAAACCGGGCATGACAAGAAAATGCCGCAGATGACCGTACTTGAAATTCTGAACCGCACCAAGGTATTCTTCGAAAAGAAGGGAATTCCTGACGCGCGATTGGATGCCGAATACATCATCAGCCACGGACTTCAGATGAAGTCCCGCATGGACATTTACCTGAACTTTGAAAAGCCGCTGACGGAGGCCGAACTCAATGTGCTCCGCCAGATGGTGGCACGCCGCGCAAACCGCGAACCGCTGCAGCATATTATTGGCGACACCAGCTTTCGCGGATTCATTATCAAGTGCGATAAGCGGGCGCTGATCCCGCGCCCAGAAACCGAAACCCTCGTGGATATGGCGAAGGAAGCACTCAAGGGTATCGAAACTCCGTTCATTGTAGAAGTGGGCACGGGAACAGGGGCGATTTCTATCGCCTGCGCGAAAGAAATCGCCGAAGCGAAAGTGCTCGCGACTGACATTTCCGAAGACGCACTTTCGCTCGCCCGCGAAAATGCCGAAGCCAACAGCCTCGGCGCAAACGGCGAAGGTTCGAATCTGGCTTTTGCGCAAGGCGACTTGCTGGACGCCGTCACCGACGACGTAATTGCGAAGGCCGCAGGTAATGCCGATAAAAAAATTGATTGCCTGGTTGCAAACCTCCCCTACATTCCCGACGGCGAAAAAGGGAAGCTCCAGCCCGAAGTCGACAAGTTCGACCCGGCGCTCGCCCTCTATGGCGGCGGCCCCGACGGTCTTGACCTTGTCCGCAAGCTCCTACAGCAAACCGAAAGCAAGCTAAGCGCTGGCGCCCCGATTCTTTTGGAAATCGGGTCTGAACAAGCCGAAGTCTTGAAGAATGAAGCCGCCAACTATCCGTGGCTTGAATTCGCAGGAATCCACAAGGACTACTGCGGCAACATTCGTTTTGTTAGCTACAAGAACAAGTAGCAGAAAACCATCACAAACCCACAGCGCAGCCGAGTGCAGAAAGCACGTAGGTTTCGCTTTCGCCCGCACGGTAAAACGGCAGCAGGGTTTCGTCATCCACAAAGGTATCATCGAAACCATTCAACTGCAATTGTTCGTCAATGCGGCGTTTGAAGGACGAGAAACCGGAGTTATTCCAAAGATTGTTTTCACTATACATATTTACCTCTATTCAAGAAAAACACACAAACGTACTAGTGTTTTTCTGTGCAGGTAAATATAGAATTAAGCGTCTGTCATATTTTGACAGACGCTCATTTCATTTTTTGGGGGTGTAAATTACTCTATCACAGTTGCGGTAACTTTAGCATGCCCGACTTTATCGAGGCCAAGCTTTTTGCCGGCGGCAGCGCTCAAATCGATAATGCGGTCGCGCACAAAGGGGCCGCGGTCATTGACGCGCACCTCGACAGAAGCTCCCGTGTCGTCACGGACCACACGCAACTTGGTGCCAAAAGGCAAAGTCTTGTGGGCGCAAGTCATTGCGTTCTGATTAAAAATTTCACCGCTAGCCGTTTTCTTGCCGTCGAATCCGGGGCCGTAATAGCTTGCTTGCCCCTTCATGACCTTTCCGATTGGAGCAGTCTTTTTGCCTTTTTTACCCTTTTGAGGAGCTTGAGTATCTTCGGGGAACCTTTCGTAACCTTGACGGGAGGCAATCTTTGCATTTCCATCGGCGCAGCTAGACAATAGCACCGCTACAAACATCGCGAGCACAACTAAAACGATGCGCTTACTCAAAATCATACATGCTGTTGTAGGTGTTTTCAAGGATTTCATCTTCCTGGCTCTTGACTTCAGCCTTCTTTTCTTCAGGAGCCTTGTTCAAATTTTCGTAATACTGGGCAGAAAGCCTATTCACATGATCTTCGCTGCTCTTGACGCGTTTGCGCAAACGTTCCAAATCCTGGTCGGTAATGGTCAGGCGGGTATTCATCATTGAAGCAGCCTTCTTGCCCCAAGGCGTTTGGCCGTACTTGTCGCGAAGGAGCTTGTAGGTAAGCATAGTACTGTCGACTCGTTCCGGATTCATCTGGAAGTACATGGCCTTCATATAAAGCGCTTGGATACCCGACTGTGTTTCAGGATATTCCTGATACAGACTATCGAAACGCGTAAAGGCGCGGGCGTAAGCGGAATCCACCTGATCCATTTTATCCAAGGGCATTTCTGCGGCGACGGTCCAAAGGCTTTCGGCTTCCATGTACTTTTCCTTCGCCAAATCTTCGCGGGTCTTCAGAGTCACGCGCATACCCAAGTTCACCTGAGCCTGCTTCGCATATTCCGTATCCGGATACTTTTCGATGATTTCCTTGTAGATTTCTTCGGCAGCATCGGGATCGTGCATGTATTCATCATAGATAAATGCCTTGGCGTAGAACGCTCGCAAGGCCTTCGCGCTATCACCCGATTCAATCACCGAATTCAAACGTGTGATTGCACTGTCGACTTCGTCCAGCTTGAACAGGAACAGTTCTGCAATCAGGAATTCCGACTTAAAGAAATTATCCACGTTCGGAATCGAATCCTTACGATCCTTGTCGTTCTGGTTGCGCATGGCAATCAAGCGTTTCAGAGCATCGCGACGTTCGCGGGCTTCTTGGCCCCACTTGCTAACCGTACGAGAAGTAAAGCTACTGTCGTAATAGATAACAGCCTTGTCGTAGTCAATCGTCTTGTGCTGTTCGTAGTCGCCCAAGCAGAAATAACTGCGCGACGCAAATTCAGTGCGGGGGTATTCCGTATTCACCTTTTGCAAAATGATAATGGCATCCGGATAACGTCCACCCAGCATGGTCAGTTCGCCAATGCGCACCAGATATTCCGGCTGCTTAGTTTCATATTCCGGATTCTTGTAGAGTTCCTTGTATTCGTCGGCAGCCTGCAGATATTCCTTGCGGTTTGCCAAACATTCTGCCGCCTGTTCCCCAGCCGTCTGCTGTTCGCGCGGGTTCAGTTCCTTGATTTCTTTAGCGGTGTAATGTTCGCGAGACTTATCCCAATTTTCTTTCTTGAAATAGAGACCTGCCAATCTGAAATGGGCCTTGCCACGCATATAGGGCGTTCCCGCCGTATCAGCCAAGACCGCTTCCAAAGAGGCGATGGCTTGATCCGGGAATTCAGCCTGTTCGTCCAAAAGCGAAAGAAGATTCAACCCCTGGAAGTAATAGGGGTGATCCTTCGAGGCGATTACCGGTTCCAAGGCAAAACGGCTGATATTAAATTCATGGTTACGGTAAAGGCAATAGGCACGCTGGTATTCCACCGCCCTCATGGAATCGTGGTCGGCAAAGTAGCGTTCGAATTCGTCGTACTTGGTAATGGCCTTGCCCCATTCATGCTTGTGGCGGAAAGCTTCACCAATCAAGAACACTGCTTCGGCAGTACGCTTCTTGTTCTTGGGGAATCGCTCCAAGACACGGGAACCTTTTTCGATAATCTTGTCGTACTTTTGGCGTTCTTCGGAACCAGGCAGAGAATTTTCGCTATCGGGAATGCTGTCCAAGCGGGCTTGGCGCATTTCACCGGCCTGTTCATCCAAGCGTTCCGCATTGAACATGTGGTTCAGGTAAGCACAGCAAGTACACCCCTCGAACACGAGGGCGAACATTACAAGCGCCATATAGCGGAATCGCATCATGAGGATAAAGATACAAAAAAACAGATGTGAAATGTGTAATGACTATTTACACATCTCACATTACACACTACACATTAGTATTGGTTCAGGTACCTGGTGTAGTCGCACAGTTTGAGGCCCGGCGGGAGCGCCGTCTTGTCAAATCGGACCATACGGACTTCGGCAGGTTTACCCACGACACGGGCAAGCATTTCGAAGTTGTCCTGGGTTTCCCACACGGCCGCATCGATAATCAAGCCGTCACCGCAATCCGTTTCGCCGGTACTGTTGCCGACACCAGAGATTCTGGAGTTCTGCTTGAGGAGTCTGGTATAAACTTCAGGAGCAATTCCAAAATGGTTCGAGCTAGAAGAAGAATCGTAAACAACCACATGGACTTCGCGGAAGTGATTCAAAGAATCAAAGACAACCGTATAAGTATGCTTGTAAGGCGACATGTAGAACGATTCCTGCCAGACATTATTTGCCACAGGTCTAAAATTCGAAATAGAATACTTCTTGAAGAATTCCTTAGGTGTTGCACCGTAACGAACAACATAATGGCCAAGCATCGTCGAGAAATCATGAACTGTAGACGGAGCAAGCGTTCCTCGCAGGCTATCTACGGCTCGATTCAAGTTTGCTGTCAGACCGTCGTTCTTGGTAATCGGAGCAGGACGGGTAATATTCGATTCTTGAATGCGCTGCTGGATATCAGGGTACTCCGGATCTATCTTTTGGATTTCCTGGAACTGGGTGCGTGCACGGTCAAACTGACGTCCCTTCAAATAAGCACGACCCAAAGCTTCTTTAAGAGGAAGATTTTCGGGATACTTTTCCACCATGGGTTCCAAAATATCGCATGCCGTCTGGGCGCGGTCCTGCGGGGACAGCACCACGCCATTTCCCGGACCCGGTGGAGATTTTTCGCCCAGCGTTGCCGCAGCAGAACGGGCCGGAGCATAGTCGGGCATAAAGGCCAAAATACGTTGGTAAATCTTTTCCGCAGAATCAAAATGTCCTTGGTATTCATCCATGTAGCCCTGCAACAGCAAAAGTTTCACGTTCACCGGGTACTGCGAAAGGGCGTATTCCACAAGGGCAGCGCAGCTGTCCAGCTGTCCGCTACGGTGATAAAGTTCCGCCAACATTTCGTATGCCGCAGGCACATCGCCGCTAGAGAGGCTCACCACGGTCTTGAATTCGTTTGCAGCCTGCAAGAAACGATCCGTTTCTAACAAAAGCTGACCATACCAAAGTCGAGTCTGGTAAAGGGCAGGAGCACGTTCAGAAGCAACGCGGGCCAATTCCAAAGCAGCCGAAGTGTTACCTGTCTGGTAAATACGACGGCTCTCCAAGTAAGCGGCAATGCCAGAACCCGGCAGACGGGCCTGCAATTTACCGATTAATAAAGAAAGGCGGTCCTGTTGGGATTCCGTCAAGGAATCCATTTCGAACAAAGTAGTCACCTGTCCCAAAAGAGCCGGCAAAAGGTCCGGGTACAACACGACGACACCATCAAAAATATCGTAGGCAGCCTGGTAAGAACCCGAACGGGCAAGTTCCGTTGCACGGCGAAGTTCAGTCTGCACCTGCACCGGCACTTTGGCCATGTCGGCGGTCAAATCTGGGGTATCACCACGGACGATAGTCGTTCCTGCCGGAAGACCGTACGGGATTCCACCTACAGAAATTTTACTGGGGCCATAAAGATCATAAATGCGAAAGCCCGCAAATGCAAGCAGGGCTCCGCAACAAAGTGTCAAAAACAAGTATGCGGCTCTGCGGGCCGCCGAGGACGAATTCGTCATTACTTTTCCAAAAAGTCAGCCAGTTTTTCTTTGTGTTCCTTGCTCTTCTGTAAACGGCGCAAGGTCTTGTTCTTAATCTGGCGCACGCGCTCGCGGCTGAGTTTCAGGTCTTCACCGATATCCTTGAGGGTCGTATCTTCAACCGTATCAAGCCCGTAGAACATGCGCAGAATTTCTTCTTCACGCTGCGGAAGAGCGGACAAGGTTTCCTGGATGAGCTTACGGCGTTCATCTTTTTCCATGTCTTCGTCCTGGTTTCCATCGGAACCCAAAACGTCCATGAGAGTACTGACCGTGTCTCCGCTACCGCCGACATTCGTACTGTCGCCAATGGGGGCATCCAGCGAAATATCGACGATTTTTTCCATGACCTCGACGATATCCTTTTCAAACGGCGCAAATTCGTCCATGGCTATGGTACGATCGTAGTCACCGTCGTTCTGCATCAAGGCACGCTTAAAGCGGTTTACCAAGGCAAGCTTGTTGGGCGGAATTCGGACCGCACCCACCTGTTCAAACAGGGCTTTCTGGATTGACTGGCGAATCCACCAGACCGCGTAAGAAATAAACTTGACATCCTTTCCCATATCAAAGCGTTTTGCCGCCTTGAACAACCCGATATTTCCTTCGTTAATCAAATCAAGCAGGGAAAGTCCACGCCCCTGGTACTTTCTTGCGACACTCACCACAAAACGGAGGTTACCTCGAATCAGGCGCTGCAAGGCCGACTTGCGGATTTCTTCCGCCTGGTCGCTCTTGATAATCGCAAGAAGAGCCTCTTCTTCCTGAGGACTCAGGGTCGGAAACCTGTTGAGGTCCCTAAAATAAAGCGCTTCGTTTGCATCACTCATAGAAATACATACCTTCAATTCTTCATAGGAAATTTCCTTGAAGACTATCCAAATATGTCTTTTTACTTTGTTTTCGTCAAGTTATATAACTTTTCGTAAGGGTAAATTCCCGAATTGTGGCCATCGCTAAAGGTAAGGCCTGCGGCGTAGCGGCCTATCGACTGAACTTTAACAAGCGTAATATCGGCCGGTACCGTAGAATCATCCAGGAGTTTTTCGCCTGTATGTTCATCGACACACAATGCGCACGGGCATGCAAGCCTCAAGTCACGAATGGCGCATGCGCCGCGGCTACCGTCATTCCATTCAAAGCCCAGCTTTCCGTCGGCAGTTCTAAAAACTTTCTTAGGTTGAATCATTAGAGAGCCTCCACCGGAAGTTGTTCGAAATCGTAGTTGAACGTCTTGAGTACGCCGTCACCTTCGGATGCAAACATCGAAAGCGTGCGGACGGTCGCATCGGCGGCCTGCATGAAGACCTTGGCCGATTCGGAGTTCGGGTAACGGAGCACGGCCGGCGTACCTTCGTCACCGCAGCCCGCGACTGCAGGTTCAAGCGGAACCTTTGCAATCAGGGGGACTCCCCACTTTTGAGCGATGCGTTCACCACCGCCTTCGCGGAAGATATGATGGTGTTTGCCGCATTCATCACAAATAAAGTAGCTCATGTTCTCGATGACGCCCACCACCGGAACGCCCACGGAATCGAACATGGCAAGACCCTTGCGGCAGTCGGCTAGAGCAACCTCTTGCGGTGTCGTCACCACGACGGCACCGGCCATCGGGCAATTCTGCGTAAGGGTCAGCTGAATGTCGCCCGTTCCAGGAGGAAAGTCTACCAGCAGGTAGTCGAGCTTGCCCCAACGCACATGATGGATAAAATGCTGAATCATCTGCGATACCATCGGGCCACGCCAGATGGTCGCCTTGTCGCTATCGGCGAACATGCACATACTGACGATGCTGATGCCGCCCTTCGCCTCGACCGGAGCAATCGTATTGTCATCAAAAACTTCGGGAGCCTTGTCGATGCCGAACATGAGTCCCATACTCGGGCCGTAAATGTCGGCATCCAAGATTCCCACACGAGCGCCGGAAAGGCTGAGGGCCATGGCGAGGTTTGACGTTACGGTGGACTTGCCCACGCCACCCTTGCCGCTTGCAACCGCCACCACATGAGCGACATCGCCGATGTACGAAACTTTCGGAGCCTGTACTGCCGTATTGGAGCTTTCTACGCGACCTTGCGCCGTAAACGTCACGTTCACTTCGCTTGCGCCAAGCGACTTGACAATCATAATGCACTGGTCCTTGAACTTGTCGCGAATCGGGCATGCCGGCGTCGTAAGCCTAAGATCAAAGCTCACCTTGTCGCCATCGATCTTTAGATTCTGGACAAAGTTCAGTTCAACGATATTCTTGTGCAGATCAGGGTCTTGGACCGCCTGCAGAGCCGTCATAATAGTCTGTTCATTCAACTGCATAATTAAGACTTCTCCATCGAGAATTTAGGCATGCGGAGCAGGTGCGTCATGCAAGGAGGCCATTCCTCTTCGTAATGGCTCACCAAGATAATCGTCGTTTCTTTCGAAAGCAACTGCAACAAGTTAAAAATCTTTTCGCGGTACTCTCCCTTGAGGCCCTGAGTCGGCTCATCGAGCAAAAGCACCTTGGGCGGGCGGATTGCCGCACGCGCCATGAGCACCACGCGCTTGTCGATGGGCGACAAGTCACGGTAGCGGACGTTCACATCTTCAAAGCCCAAGTAGTTCAGCCATTCCTTCGCTTTCGCGCGTTCTTCCCAAGTGGTATTGTCGGCCTTGCAAAGGTTTGCTGTAAAACCCGTGCATAGGACTTCGGACAAGCTAAGGTCTTCGCGATACTGGAGCGCCAGTTCCGGCGAAAAGAACCCGAGTTTTGCCTTGTGGTCCCAAATATTCAGGCCATGCCCCGGACGTTCGCCCAATAGAGTAATATCGTTGTTGTAAATCTGCGGGTGGTCCGCCGTAAGCATCCCCAAAAGCGTACTCTTGCCGGCGCCGTTCTCGCCCATCACCGCCCAGTGTTCCCCCTTGCGAACAGTCCAGTTCAGATTCTTGAGCACATCGGTTTCGCCAAAACGGACATTCACGTTCTTGAGTTCGAAAAGGATTTCAGAAGAGGTTTGAGCAATGGGGTCGCTCGCAAGCTCGCTTTGAGGTTTGAGCGAAATAATCTCGTAGTCCTTCAGCTCGGCCTTCGTGTACTTGGGCTTCGCTGCGGCACTCGGGAGTTCGCCCGCGTACTGCGTGAACGTCTTGTTCGCATACACGAACGCCGGAATTTCAGGGAGCAGTTCGTCTTCGCGGGCGAGGCGCACTGTCACGTTCAGGCCCGGGCGTTTGCAAAGTTCCACAACAGAGCCCGCCAAATGCGCACGGTACTCCGGGTCAAGCCCGCCAAACAAATCATTGAAGTAAACCCACTCGGGCTTTTCCATCCACATGCGCGCAAGCAACACGCGGCGCAGTTCACCGTTCGAAAGGCTCAAAAGTTTGCGGTCCAAAACTTCGTCGGACAAGTCGGCAATCTTTAACGCTTCTTCCAGCTTGTCGGGGTCGGTCTCCGGCCATGCCATATCGTCGATATAGCGGTCCGTCTGCAAAAAGAATTTCTTTTTCAAAAGCAGGTGGCGCACCAGCGGGGCCTCTTCGTCATGCAGGCTAATAAAACGCTGCTGAAAGAACGGCGCAAGTGCATGCTGGATTTTACGCTGCATAGCCTCCGACATCGTGGAGACGTTTTTCTGCTGGTTCAAAAAATGGGTAATGACTCTGTCAAGATCTTCGCCCTCGGTGCTGAAAATCTGCACCTGCGGGAACATTTCAATCAGAGCCTCAAAACGTTTGAATTCCATGCGCCCAAATTTAGAAAATATGGTCACTTTATAAAAAAGAAAAATCCCCTGCCGCTTTGCAGTAGGGGATTTTTTGGATGTGTTATAGGAAACTCTAGAATTTGCTGAAGAAATCCCAAGTGGCCTGCGGAACCCAGGACTTTTGCTGGCCGGGATCCTTGTGGTCCCAGATGTGGCCGCCGTTCTGCGTACACCAGCGAACCGGGAAACGTTCTTCAACTGTCGTGTAATCGTAGCAGACGTGCGGACCACTGCCGCCATATTCCTGAGCCTTTTCATTCTTGGCCTTGCCGCCTTCGGAGTTGAGCGTCAAGATGATATCGCGAGCGGCGCGACCCATCTGCGGAGTGCAAAGGTTGTCCTGCAGGCCGAGCACACCCATCCAACCCACGCCCTTATTCTGACGCTGCGGGAGCCAGATGTTACGTTCGGCAGTTTCATACACGGCTACAGCGCGGAGCACATCCTGGTGGTTCCAAGAGAGACCGTTGCTGAACATGGAGCCGTAGCTAAAGCCTGTAGAGAACACGCGGCTAGAGTCGATGCAAAGATTGCTCTGTAAATCGGCCAAAAGTTCATCGAAGAGCAGGTAATCGTCTTGTCCCCACGGGGCCTGGTTTCCGTTACCTTCAGGTGCGACAAAGATTGCCGTCTTCTGGGTATCAAGCGGTTTCAAACCATAGTAGCCTTCTTGCTGCACACCACCGGCCCAGCCGCCCATGCAGTGCATGCCGAATATGAGCTTGTACGGTTTCTTGTTGTCGTAATTGTCAGGAATGTCGATACGGATGGTGCGCTTGCCCTTGCTCCACTGGAATTCGTAGCTGCCGGACTTGACGCGATTCCAGGTCTTGCCGCAGCCGCGCGTAGGCACCGGATCATTCTTTAAGCCCCAACCGTAAGCATACTGCGGTTCTGCCTTCGGCTTTTTCATCGTAAGCGAAACGTTGGTATCTAAATTGTTCAAAAGCACCGCAAGGGTGTCGAATCCGTCGGCAATCACCTTGAGGGTTTCGTTCGTCGTCAGTCGCTTGAGAGCGCGATCAACGCTTGCAGACTTTTCACCAAAAGAAGAACTGTAGTTCCCTTTAGAAGTGAAACGAATGTCACGCTGAGCCGATCCGATTTTCACTCGGGCGTAATATGCACCTTGAGCCTTGACGCAAGCCTGCAAGTCGAGGCTTCCGGAACCATAAAGGGTTTCGTTCAGCAAGCGGTTGCCCATCATATCAAAAATTTGGACCTGGACAGGTTCGCTAGAACGCTGCGAGAAAGACAGCACACCGTTATTGACGCTAATATAGCCCGGCAGAATCCGTTCCATAACGCCCACTCCGGCTAAGTCCTTATGAAAACTGAACTCACCTTTACTATCGGTGGTTGTCGAAAGGTTATTTTTGACGAGTAAAACAGAGGCTCCACTAACGGCTGCACCCTGTTCATCACTTACCTTGCCCGAAAGCGTAAACGCGTTTGCCGCCACCGCAAATGCGCAGGCGAGAGCAAGAGGTTCCCAAACACTCTTTTTCATAACATGCTCCTATGTTGTATATTGAAAATAAATTCAAAAAAAGTCAATGTTTCAACAAGATTCAGCATTCCCTTGGACAATAAATCCAAAGAACGTTTTTAAATCTTTACAAGAACGTCAATTTTCAGTCTTTTTCCCTATTCGCCCACAAGGAAAGGCGCGAATTATACTATTTTGTTGCAAAGAAAACATTTAGTTTGGAGAGAATATGAATAAAATTTGGACGCTCATCGCAAGCACCATGTTGGTGGCATCTGCCGCATTCGCACAAGACGACTTCGATTCTGATTATGCAAATCAGACCGAAGAACAGTACACCGAACAAGAACAGGCCGAAGTTCAAGCCGATGAACAACAACAGGCTGCAGAACCTGCAGAAGAAGAAGAACAGCCCAGCGTTGCAGAAGAACCCGCTCCCAGCAAACCGGTTGCCGCCCCTGTCACCCAGGCCAGCGCTCAGGAACCCGCTCAGGAAAGCACCCAGAATGACGAGAACGCACAAGAAGCCGCTCCGCGTGACGACACGCCCTTTTTCGGTTTCGGTTTGAGGACCGCCTTCGATTACGGCAGAATGTACGGCTTTAAGGATGACCTAGACAACGACAGCGATATTAGTGGTATTCCGTCGGGCATCGGTTTTGAAGCAGGCGTCATGTTCCGCATTCAGATGATCCCGAACCTCTATTTCGCCCCCGAAGTCAACTTCGCCTATATCAGCACCGAACATGAATACCTGAAGCATAAGCGCGAATACAAGAGCATCGACATGGAAATCCCCTTGCTCATGCGCGGTGTGGTTGCAGACAGATTTTATGTCACCGCCGGACCGCAGCTCAACTTCAGTTTGAGCAGCGAAGCCGACATTGAACCGGTCGAGAACTCCGTTCTCAACCTGACCTTCGCTAGTACCGAAAAAATTGAACAGGCATCCTTTGGCTTTGGCATTGCAGCCGGCCTTGGTATCAACATTGTCCAGGGACTCTTCTTTGACCTGCGTTACTACATGGGCATCACGGAACTTTATCCGGACGTGAAGACCCTGGACGACATGGACATTGCAGAAGGCGACTTCTCCTTGGTTGACATGTCTGGCGCAAGAATGATGAAGTTCAAAGTCGGTATTAGCTACTGGTTCCTGTAATGAAAACTCTCGCGAGTTTACCCTATAAAATCTGCCCGCCTATGGTCTCGGCAGAGGCCATGCGCTTTTTAGACAACGACACCAAGCGCAGCAAGGTTTCAAGCCCCGTATTTCAGCATTTTGGCGAGTCTCAAGCCGACATTGACTCTTTTGAAGTCAATCCTGACGAATTCATGACCGCTATTGACGCGGGCTACGCCCTTATGAAAAAGGCCGGGCAAGCCCTGTACAACCGAGTCTGTGAAATTCTCGGAAAAGATAGAGAAGGAAAATCCGTTGCCATTTTTGTTGGCGGTGGCAATAACGGCGGCGACGGCCTGGTTTTGGCAAGTTTGCTGATCGTGAACGGAATTCCTTGCACCGTATACTCTCTCGCCAAGCCTGAAACCTTTAAGGACGAAGCGGGCTTCGCCTACGAAGACTTTGCAAACAACGGCGGAAAGCTTGTCTACATCGGCGAGCAACTGCCTGAAAGCGTGCACCATACATTAATTGTGGACTGCATGCTCGGCAACGGAGCCTCAGGCGAACTGCGTCCGGCATTTGCAAGGGCGGTCATTGCCATTAGCGGCTGGGACATCCCCGTACTTGCAGCCGATGCTCCTACCGGATTCGATTCCGCGAACCACCACAGCGGCTTCACCTGCATCGAAGCTAAAGAAACAATGGTTTTCGGTTTGCCCCGACTGGACGCCTACACGAACGAAGGCGCTCGCGTTTTCGGAAACGTTACGGTTGAGCCCCTAGAATATCCCGACGAACTCATTGACCGAGTCAATTCCGGAATTTATTTCGCCACCGAAAAAATGATTCCGGCACTGCTCCCCGACCGCGATGAATTTGGCGACAAGCGAAGCCAAGGAACGGCCATGGTGATTGCTGGTTCCGGCAATATGACCGGTGCCGCCGCCCTTTGTACCAAGGCATGCCTCCGCAGCGGCGCAGGCCTTGTCACGACCGCGACTCCGAAGGCATTGCTCCCTGCATTGCAATCGAAGCTTGATGAACCTGTATTCTTCGGAATCGGCGACAGAACCACCGACAAACTTTCGATTATGCACTTGATGCAGTTGCAAGAGATCGCAACGCATCAAAATGCAATCGCCATTGGCCCTGGGCTTGGAACCGACACCGAAACGCAAGACGCCGTTCGCATGTTCTTGACCGGACTCACGATCCCCGTAGTTGTCGATGCCGACGCCATTAACGCTTGCGGCTCGGCATTCTTCTGCATGGAAGGCGGCCCCGCGAATGCGATTATCACGCCGCACAAGCGCGAATGGGAAAGGAACTTCGGCCCATTGCCCTCAAACGAAAGTTTCTATCCGGAATACTTGCAGCAATTTGCGACGCAGTTCAAGATTACAATTGTGCTGAAGGGATGCCCCACTTACGTGGCGATTCCCGACGGACGCGTGTACGTGATTCCGGCCCGCAATTCGGGCCTTGCCAAGGGTGGCGCAGGTGACGTGCTTACCGGCATTATCACCGCATTGCTCGCACAAGGTTTACCGACCGCAGAAGCAGCTGTTCTCGGCGTACTCCTGCACCAGAAAGCAGGCCGACTCACGCGCGAAAAAATGGGAGCATTTGGCATGCTCCCAACTGACGTCATTGAAATGTTGCCCGCAGCATTCGGCTGCTAAGGCTACTAATGTCATGCCGCACTTGATGCGGCATCTCCTTTTCTACTAAAGTAGTTCAGAAACCAATTTGTCCATCGCCGCTTCGGATTCGGCGCTGAGCGTGGACTTCACCGTCACGACCGTTTCGGCAAGCGTCACGTTCTTGAGCGTGGCGAGGATTTCAGTCATCTTCTTGGCGGCCATCGGGGCCCACGTGCCATTCTCGACAACGCCCACCTTGCGGTTAGAGTAGTTCTTTGCCTTCAAGTGATTCAAGAAATCTTCCATCACCGGGAAAAGGCCCGCGTCATAAGTAGGAGCGGCCACCACCATGCGATCGTAGCGGAAGGCGTCTTCGATGACTTCAGCCATGTCGCTGCGGGCAAGGTCAGAAACCACGACTTTTTCGACACCGGCGGCCTTGAGCTTTTCGCCGAGCAATTCCGCGGCCTTCTTGGTTCCGCCGTAAATCGAAGCGTAGGCCACGAGCACGCCCTTGTCTTCGGGAGCGTAGCTGCTCCAGGTGTTGTACTTGTCGATGTAGTAGCCCAGATTTTCGGTGAGCACCGGGCCATGCAACGGGCAAATCGTCTTGATATCGAGCGCGGCAGCCTTCTTGAGAACCGCCTGCACCTGGTTGCCATACTTGCCCACGATGTTGAAGTAGTAACGGCGGGCTTCGCAGGCCCAGTCATCCGGGTCGGCATCGTACACGCCGAACTTGCCGAACGCATCGGCCGCGAACAGTACCTTTTCGCTCTGTTCGTAGCTGAACAGCACTTCGGGCCAGTGCACCATCGGAGCTCCGATAAACTGCAAGGTGTGCGCACCGAGCGAAAGCGTATCGCCTTCCTTCACGGCCAGCTTCTTGACCGATTCAGGGAGAGCCATGAACTGCGGCAAGAGCGCGAAAGCCTTCGCAGACGCCACGAGCGTCGCCTCCGGGTACTTCGCCACAAAATCAGCAATGCCACCGGCATGGTCCGGTTCCAGGTGGTGAATTACCAGGTAATCCGGTTTGCGCCCAGCGAGAGCCGTCTCCAGATTGGCAAGCCATTCATTCACCTTGTGGGCATCCACCGTATCGGTCACGGCAATCTTTTCGTCCACAATCACGTACGAATTGTACGCCATGCCCTCGGGCACCACGTACTGGCCTTCGAACAAATCCAAATCGCGGTCATCGACACCGATGTACTTGATATTTTCGCTAAAGTTCTTCATATAGACTCCTCATATTTTCGCTGAGAATTTAAAAATTTATCGAACGGATGTTCCTAATCTTCCAAGAAATACTGCACGTTCGTCACGACGCGCACCTTCTTGATGTACGGCGTATTTTCGTCGCGGTCTTCGATAGAGAACACGCCCTGCGTTGCCGTCTTGATTTTGCCAAGCTTGCTGTCGGAATCCTTCGCGAATTTTTCAGCAGCGGAGCGTGCATTCTTTGTCGCCTCGTCAATCATGGCGGGCTTGATTTCGTTGAGACCATTAAAGCTATAGACGGTGCGGTACTGGTAATCGCTACCGCTAAAGGCAATTCCATGTTTCAGGAGTTCGCCCTGCTTTTCCATGGTCTTGCGGACAAGGGCGACATCATTTGTCGCAACAGTTGCAACCACGGTTGCCACGTAGCGATAATTATGTTTGCCACCGCTGTAGAGTTCGCCGTCGGCATCGACAATGGCCGGGGTCGAGTAAGTAATGTTTTCTTTTTTGATTCCATTTTCGAGCAGGAACTTTTCTAGAATCTGCGACTTGGACTGTAGCGTTGCAGAAAGTTCCGCAAGGTCGTTGCCCACTTCTTTGTAAACAATCGGCCAAATCACGAAATCAGCCGGTACTTCGCGTTCGGCAAGGCCGCGCACGAACACCACGCGGTCACGTTCCTTGACATCAATTTGCGTGCGATAGAAAAATGCACCCAGGCACAAAATGGCGAGCGCCAGAATGAGAGCCTCTTTAACTCTTGATTGCATATTCAACTCCTTATTTACATAAATCCAATATACAAATTTTCTACATTCAAAGCATGCCTGAAAAGACTCTACTTTTGCTCGACTCCTACGCACTTGCGTTCCGCATGTTTTACGCCTATTCGCAAAACCCGCTAAAAAACAGCCAGGGCGAAGAGGTTTCGATGATGCACGGCTACTGGGGTGCCGTACTCCGCATTCTGGCGAAGCATAAGCCGACGCATTTTGCGATTGCACGCGATGTCGCGCACACCAAAACTTTCAGGCACGAACTTTACCCCGACTACAAGGCCAATCGCGGTCCCATGCCCGAAGAGATGGCGGCGCAGATGCCGCTCCTAGGTGAAAGCCTTGAAGCCAGCGGAATCCCACTCTTGTCGGAACCGGGTTACGAGGCGGACGACGTAATGGCAAGTACCGCCATGGCTGCCGTGGAAGCGGGCTTTGACCACGTGGTGATTTTGAGCAAAGACAAGGACATGTCGCAGATTGTAAGCGACAAGATTCACCTTTTCCACCTGACGAAGGGTGCCGACGGCATTGACTTCGGTCCGGAACAGGTGCTCGAAAAATACGGGCTCCCACCGGAAAAAATCCGCGACTACCTGGCGCTCATGGGTGACGCAAGCGACAACGTTCCAGGCGTTCCGAAGGTAGGCCCGAAAACCGCCATCCAGTTGCTGAACGATTACGGCGACATGGACAACCTGTACGCGAACCTCGACAAGATTACCAAGAAGGGTTTGCACGACAATTTGGCGAACAACCGCGAAAAGGCTTTCCTCAGCCGCGAACTAGTGACGCTCCAGACCAAGCGCGCCTTTAGCGGAAATTTAGATGCGCTTGAATATAACGGTCTGCATGTGGATACCTTGGCGCAGATGTTCAAGGACCACGAAATCAACAGCCTGCTGCGCTTGCTGGAGAAAGTTCCGAGTAAGGCGGGATTCGTGCGGGAAGGTTCTGATGGCGCGGAGGGCGTCGATAATTCAACGGACGCAGAAGTGGAACGCGCAGATTTTGCAGTCGATGTTCCGCCGCCGTACATTTGCGTTGATACCGACGAAATCTTTGAGCAGATGAAGGCGGAATTTGCCGCATCGTCGCTTATTGGCGTGGATACCGAAACCGACGGCCTTGACCCGATGCAGTGCAACCTGGTGGGACTTTGCCTAGCCGCAGCTGACAACGACGGCAAAGTAAACAAGGGTTACTACATTCCGCTTGGACATTCCGACGAAATCGGATTCCCGCTGCCGACAGGACCGAAAGGCAATTTCGACTTGAACAAAGTCAAGGCATGGTTCTGCGAATTTTTCGCCGACAATGCACCTGTCGCTGAAAATGATGGCGCCGAGGGCGCGGCTTCAAAACGAGCATTCATTTTCCATAACGCAAAATTCGACCTGCACGTTCTCGCCCGCGCCTTCAAGATTCCGCAATCCGTTATCGACAACGCGAATTTAATTGACACGCTGATTGCCGCCTGGATGCTTTCGCCGGGGCAATCTGGCCTCGGGCTCGACAACCAGGTGATGCAGCGTCTGCAGCACGAGATGATTCCCATCGAGAATCTCATCGGTCGCGGCAAGAACCAGATTACGTTCAACCGCACGCCCATCAAGGAAGCCACCGAATACGGCGCCGAAGATGCAGTCTACACGCTCCGCCTTTGGAAACCGCTCAAGCAGGAACTCGAAAAACTTGACTACGTGAAGTACTTCTTCGCGCAGGAGATGCCCCTCCTGAAGGTATTGTACCAGATGGAATCCGTGGGAGTGGCGATTGATGTTCCGGCCCTCAAGACGCTGGAGCAGGAACTGGGCCGCCGCATCGAGAATCTGGAAAAAGAAATCTGCGACATGGCCGGTGTCGAGTTCAACATTGGCTCGCCCAAGCAGCTGGGCGATGTGCTTTTTGACACGCTCGGACTCCCCGAAATAAAGAAGCGCAGTACCGATGCCGTGGTTCTCGAAGAGCTCAGCTACAAGGCTCCGCATCCGATTGTTTTCGCCGTCATCGAATACCGCGAACTCAAGAAGATGCAGAGCACCTACATCTCGGTGCTCCCGACGCTGGTGAATCCGGATACCAAGCGCATTCACACGAGTTTTATCCAGTGGGGTACTGCGACGGGCCGCCTTTCGAGCCGCGATCCAAACCTGCAGAACATCCCCGTTCGTAGCGACCTCGGCAAAAAAATCCGCGCCGCATTCGTGCCACAGAGCAAGGATAACGTCATTCTCGCCGTAGACTACTCGCAAATTGAACTCAGAATGCTCGCGCACCTGAGTGGCGATGCAGCGCTCATCGAAAGCTACAAGGAAGGTATCGATATTCACGCCCGCACCGCCGCCGCGATTTACGGGGTGGATCTAGACGCCGTCACGAGCGACATGAGACGCGATGCAAAAGTCGTGAATTTCGGCGTGCTCTACGGCATGACCGCCTTCCGCTTGAGCCGCGACCTGAAAATTCCGATGTCGCAGGCAAGGGATTTTATCGACGGTTACTTCGGGATGTACCAGGGTGTACAGCAGTTTATCGAAGATACCAAGGCGGCCGCCCACCGCGACGGTTATGTAGAAACGCTTTCGGGCCGCCGCCGCTACATCGCAGGCATCGACTCTAGCGACCGCATGGAATCACAGATGGCCGAGCGCATGGCCGTGAATACTCCCGTCCAAGGCTCCGCCGCCGACCTCATCAAGATTGCGATGATTCGCATCCAGAAGCGAATCAACGCCGAGAACCTCCCGCTCAAAATGATGTTGCAGGTGCACGACGAACTCGTGTTCGAATGCCCCCGCGACCAGGTGGAAGCGATGGCCCAGATGGTGAAATCCGAGATGGAAGGCGCCATGCAACTCAAGGTTCCGCTCGTCGCGAGCGTCGGCTTCGGCGAAAACTGGCTAGAAGCGCATTAAGCGACCGCTCATGCTCACAAAGTAACCAAATCTTTTCGTACGTTGTAAGCCGTTCAATAGTTTTTGAACGGGTGTGCTGATTATACAATATGTTTCAAATTTTTCGGTATAAATTATGGGCGTAATCTGAAAAAGGACCGAAAATGAAGCACATTTTTGCAAAAACAGCCCTCTTTGCCCTCGCAGGAACCCTTTCTGCGACCGCAGCGACGCTCCCCACCGCCAAGGAAGTCCAGGCCAAAATGGGCATGGGTTTCAACATCGGCAACTCGATGGAAGTACCGAACAACCCCACTGCCTGGGGCAATCCCTACCCGACTCAGGCATTGCTCGACTCCGTAAAGGCAGCTGGTTTCAACACGGTCCGAATTCCCTGCGCATGGGACAGCCACACGAGCGGCGGCAAGGTCACCGAAACTTGGCTCGACTCCGTAAAGACTGTAGTCGACTATGCCATGCGCGCTGGCCTCTACACGATTTTGAACATCCACCACGAAGGTGAAGGCGGCTGGTTCCAGAGCAACATCGGTACAAGCGTCAACCAGACGATTGACAACAAGATGAAGACTTACTGGACGCAGATTGCGAACAAGTTCAAGGACTACAATGAACGCTTGATGTTTGCAGGCGCCAACGAACCCGGCCCAAACATTAACACTTGGACATCGCAGCATGTATCCACGCTGATGCATTACTACCAGACTTTCATTGATGCGGTCCGCGCCACAGGCGGCAATAATGCCACCCGCACTCTGATTATTCAGGGTTTGAACACCGACATCGACAAGTCCGTCGCGAACGCCCCGGTGACAACCTTCCCGAAAGACAACGTTGAAGGCCGCCTGATGTTCGAGGTGCACTACTACGACCCGTACCAATATACGCTTATGACGAGTCCGCAGGATTGGGGTGCTCCAGGTGGTGAAATGATTCAGCCGCAGTACTACTATGGCGACTACACCAAGGCCGGCGAACCCAAGCGCAACGCGGGCTACAACGCCTGGGCAGGCTCTGTGGATTCCAAGCTCGGAAGCATCGTACATCCGCAGGAACAGTTTGCCAAAATGAAGACGAATTACGTGGATAAAGGTTATCCGGTAATCGTGGGCGAATTCGGCGCCAACGTTCGCAGCCCGGAATTGAACGGCTCTGACTTGAACCTCCACAAGCAAGGCCGCGTGCAGTGGCACAAAGACGTGGTGAGCGCCGCCAAGCAGTACGGGCTCACGCCGATCCTTTGGGACATGGGCAACGAGAGCAATTCTGGCTACGACAACATGGCCTACATCCGCCGTCAATCTTCTCCGATGGGCAAGGTACTCGAAGTCGATGTGATCAACGCCATGCGCAGCGTATACAACCTCGGCAACTACAACAACACCGGTGTGACCCACGTAGAAGACTTTATCACGGGCGGCAGCAACGAACCGGCATCTAGCTCAAGCGAAGTCGCCTCCAGTTCCAGCGAGCCCACAACAACAATCATCGCTGGCCTGAATTCTACGGTGCAATTCACTCGCCACGGCAACATGCTCTATTCCAACAAGCCCATTCGCCTGTTCGACGCTACAGGGAACCTGATTCGGGCCTCCTCCAAAAAGAGCGGACACCTCGAACTTTCGCTTGCCGGTCTCCACCAGGGCGTGTACCTCGCCAAGAGCGCCAACAAGACGTTGGTCGTTGGAGTGAGATAAAAAACTCTACACCTTGTTGAAACTTCTCCATAAACCATAATTGCCGATTTTCTCGTAAAATCGGCAATTATTATTCTATAACGTAAATTTAGATTTACATTTGTTGAGAAATCTGCACCGCATTTTTTTAACGGCAGCACTATTTTATTTACATCAACTCTGGCAGAATTTAATTTCAATACAAAGACTAAGATGTTTGGTTATCTAAGGCTTAAATAACGGGTGCAAACCCAAAAGGAGCATAAAATGAAACTTTACGGACTGTTCGGAATCGCCTGCGGCATGACGCTGCTTGCAAGCACAGCAGCATTCGCCCTCCCCAAGGCAACCGAAATTTACCCCGACATGGGTCTCGGTTACAACATCGGTAACACGATGGAAGTGCCCAAGAATCCGACCGACTGGGGTAACCCCTTCCCGGACGCCGCTTACGTGAAAGCAATCAAGGATGCAGGTTTCAATACCGTTCGTATTCCCTGCGCCTGGGACAGCCACGCCTCTAACGGCACGATCAATGCCGGCTGGCTTGACTCCGTAAAGACCGTCGTTGATCTCGTTATCAATAACGGCATGTACGCCATTTTGAACAGCCACTGGGACGGCGGTTGGCTCGAAGACCACGTGTTCGACGGAAAGGGCTTTGACAAGACCGGCGAAGTGACTGTTTCTGCAGCCGATATCGCCGCCAAGCAGGAAAGCTACTGGAAGCAGATTGCAACCAAGTTCGCCGAATACGACGAACACCTGATTTTTGCCTCTGCCAACGAACCGGGCGTGAACGACCCGTGGAACGGCGGTTCCGACAACGGCCAGTGGGCTTTTGACGAAACCCGTATGCAGGTTCTCAAGAGCTATCACGAAGCATGCCTCAAGGCAGTGCGTTCTACCGGCGGAAACAACGCCACCCGTATCGTGGTCGTGCAGGCCCCGCGTACCGAAATTGACAAGTCTCCGCTCCTCGCCTCCATGTACCCGACCGACCCGGCAGGTGAAGGCTACACCATGGCCGAAGTCCACTTTTACCCATATCAGTTCTCGCTCATGACCAGCGGCGACGAAGACTGGGGCAAGATGTTCTACTACTGGGAAGACCAGACTCCGGGCAATGACGCTGCACACACCTGCTCCGGCTCCGCACTCGGATCCAAGAAATCTATCGACCAGCTGTTCAGTGGCCTCAAGAGCCGTTTCTACGACAAGGGCATTCCTGTTGTAATCGGTGAAATGGGCGCTGTAAAACGCCTCGGTGTACTCACCGGAGACAACCTGAAGGTTCACCTGAAGGCACGCGCCGCCTGGTACGGCTACACAGTCGCCGCAGCCAAAAAGAACGGCCTTGTCCCTTGCGTGTGGGATACCGGAGACGAAGGCGACGGCAACTTCACCATTATTCGCCGCCAGGTGAACAAGTTCGGCGGCAACGTGGGCGACATTACCGACGTTGAGACTTTGAACGCCATGCGTGAAGCTTACGGCCAGGCCTCTCTCCCGGGCAACAGCATTGATTCTATCGTTACCCAGAACCCCGACATTCCCGAAACCGAAGCAGGCAAGGGCGTCCAAGTGACGTACCAGACTGTAACCTCTGACTCTAGCGAAGTGGGAACACTGCGCATCAACCTTCAGGGTGCAAAAAAGGATCTTTCCAAGTATGTGGGTATTGAAGTTCGCTTGAAGGGCGAAGTCGCTACCGCAGGCCCCTGCACCGGTGCAGGCGATGGCTGCGGCGAATACGGCTGGACCTCCATGGACCTCTTCATGATGACGGGTGAAAGCTGGGCTTGGTTCGACGCCTCTGTTGTGGAACAGGCCGACAAGGACCTCGATGCCAGCGCATTCCAGACAATCCAAGTTAAATGGGAAGACTTCCGCTCTGAACCGACCGATCTCAACTCTGCAAACGCCATCGGCCTGAACCTCTACGGCACACAGGTCACCGGCACCATCACCTTTGACTACATCAAGGGTATCAAGGCCGACGGTTCCACCGAAATCATCGACGACTTTGACAAGAAACCGCAGCTCGAAGGTACCGCAAGTGGCAAGGTCGTTGCACTCGGTGGCTCGGCAGCGATCAAGCCTGCAACCGTCGCAGCAAGCAAGATGCTCGTGAACGTGCAGAGCGGCATGGTGAGCGCCCACTTTGTTGCAGCAAAGACCGCTCCGGCCAAGGCAACTCTCATGAACAGCCTCGGTCAGGTGATTGCTCAGCAGAACTTTACCGCCAACAAGGGAATGAATACAGTTGAACTTTCTAGCAACTACCGCGGTCCGGCAATGTTCATGGTTCGCCAGGGCAGCCAGCGCTACATGCAGAAGGTGATTCTGAAATAAATTTCGTGTGGAGTCCCGGCAGGTTGGAGTGTCTAGCCGGGATGCTTGACAAAGCAGAGAACCTCGATCATGGATCGAGGTTCTTTTTATTACCGTTCGCGCCCAATCAACTAAGTACGTACCCTTAGCGCTCACTCTCGCCGACACGACTTGTTAAGACAAGTCGCTTTCGGCTCAACCAGACTTAAATTGCCGAGGCCGAATCGAGGGCGAAGATTTCGCCGAGTTGCTTGTCGTCCATGTCGGCGAGCCAGGTTTCGCCGGCATTCACTGTCATCTGGGCTACAGCCTTCTTGGCTTCTAGCAAGGCATCAATCTTCTCTTCGAAAGTTCCCTTGGTAATAAAGCGGTGCACCTGCACATTCTTTGTCTGCCCGATACGGAAGGCTCGGTCAGTGGCCTGCGCTTCAATGGCCGGATTCCACCAGAGGTCGTAATGAATCACTTGCGATGCGGCAGTCAGATTCAACCCCGTGCCAGCCGCCTTCAGCGAAAGAATCAGCACTTTTGTTTCAGGGTCTTCCTGGAACTTGCGCACCATTTCGTTGCGCTGGTTTTGCGTACAGCCGCCGTGATAGAAGTCCGCCGCAATACCAAGTTCACGATCCAGCGTTTCTTTCAAAAGTTCGCCCATTTCGCGGAACTGCGTAAAGATGATTGTCTTTTCGCCGGATTCTTCGATGGACTTGAGCAAATCGAGCAACATGCCGAGCTTGCCGGAATCTTCGATGCGGGCCTCCCCCGCCTTCAGATACGTACGCGGGTGATTGCAAATCTGCTTGAGCGCGAGAATCATTTGCAGAATCAAGCCCTTGCGTTTGAAAAGATTATGGCCATCGCCTTCGGCAGAGCTTGCGCCAGAATCGCCGGCGGCCGCAAGCAAATCGTCATTGATGTCCAGCGATGCGCCCTCGGCCAAAAGTTCCAACTGTTTCATGAATTCGTCAAGCGTGCGCTTGTACAGGGCAGCCTGCGTGCGCGTGAGTTCGGCGTATTCGTTCTGCTGAATCTTGTCGGGCAAGTCGCTAATGATAGACTTATCCGTCTTCATGCGGCGCAGCATGAAGGGCGCCGTAATCTTCTTGAAATGCTCGGCCACCGCCTGGTTCGCATTCTTCTGGATCGGCGTTTCGAACTTGTCGCGGAATTCGCTTGCCGAAGGCAAAAAGCCACGGTTGCAAAAGTCCATAATCGTCCAGAATTCCATAAGGCGGTTTTCGACCGGAGTTCCGCTCATGGCAATCTTCATGGGTGCACGGAACGCGCGAATGCGACGGCTCTGTTCGCTATCGGCATTCTTGATGTTCTGCGCTTCGTCAATCACCACCACCTGCCAATTCAACTTTTCCAGCTTTTTGAAGTCGAGGCGGCATGTCGAATACGTGGTAATCAGCAAGTCGGCATCGAACTTTTCAAGCTTGCGACTTGCACCATGGTATGCAAATACAGTGAGCTCGGGCGCGAACTTCTTGATTTCCATCTGCCAGTTCAGCAAAAGGCCCGCCGGCACCACCACGAGCGCGCGGCTCTCGACAAGGCGCCCTTCTTGCTTTAGCTTGAGCAAGAATGCAATCACCTGCAGCGTCTTACCCAAGCCCATGTCATCGGCCAGAATGCAGCCAAAGCCCATTTCCAAATTCTTGTACATCCAGGAATAGCCGCGTTCCTGATAAGGGCGGAGCGTCGCATTCAAATTCTGCGGCAAGGCGATTTCCGTTTCGCCGCGCCAAGAATCAAACTGTTGTTTCAAGCCGTCGGTCATGTTCACGGGAATGTCGTCGCATTTGCCCGTGAGGCATGCCTGAATCAGCTTCGCCGTCGAGGGGATAAAGTTTTCGGTTTCTGAATCGCCGTTGTCACTTTCCAAGTCGCCTTCGGCATTTTCAGCAGAATCTGCAGCAACCGCACCCGAAGCATTCTTCTTTTCATGTTCGTCCAGACGCTGCTGCAAAAGAGCCAAGTCATCTGACGTGTATTCGATGTAGCGGTCCTTATACTTCAAGAGACCGCCCGCATCCTTCGCGAGCCGCAAGAATTCTTCGGCAGAAACATTTTCGTCACCGAGAGCCACTTCCCAGTCAAAGTCCAGCAAGTCTCCCGCTGTAAACGCACCGATACCGAGGCTGCCCTTCAGTTTCATCTGCGTCTTGGGCCGCGCCATTTCCCTTAAAGAGCGAGGCATCTCCGTCACGATCCCAAACACTTCGAATTTCTTGACCGAATAGGTAACGAACTCCTTGAGTTCCGCGCCCTGCATCACCAACGGTTCCACGGCGCGGCGTTCCAGATACGCCTTAAGGGGTTTGAAGGTTTCGGCAACGCAATTGAGCACGTTCATCAGCGACAAAAGTCTCGGGTCGCTATTTTCAAAAAGCTCTGCCAGCGTTTCGCGCCCCGCCGAAGATTCCACCAGGACATTCAGCGCAATTTCCTTGCCCAGCTCCGAGCAGTGGAAAATAATCTTATGGTTGAATTCCAGCGAATTGTAGACCGAGAACCAAGCCTGAATCTTTGAAGGAATCTTCAGGCCATTGGCAGCAAGACGCCCCGACTTGCAATCAAAGAAAAATCCGAGCAGGTTTTCGTGGGGGCCTTTCTTGTAACTTTGAGCCGTTCGGGCAAAACGCAACAGTTTGCCGATAAATACCGACAATATATGCTCGGCAGCGCTGTCTAGGTCTTCACGAGTCTGATCCCGCATCGTAAAGGCAAAATCATCGGGCACCGACTTTTCAAGTTCCGACACCACCGAGAGCACGTCGGGCAACATTTCTGCAGGCAACCACCGCATCTGTGCCGTCACGTTATTCAGCCAGAACACCTGCGGATAAATCGCACCGCAACGCACCAGGTAATACGCCACCTGCAAAAGCTGATGCACAAAGCGCACCGTCACGTGGTTATGCCATACGCAATCCTGGTTCAATCGGCAAAGGGCCCCCATCACGTTTTCAACCGAAAGGCCCGTCGCCACTTCACGTTCGTCTTCGAGCTGATTAAACGTCCACTGCCACCCTCGCCCATGCACAATCTGCAGACGTTCCTTTTCCATCAAGAAGGTATGCGCGTGATAAATACCAAAATCCTGGGCAAACTCTTCAAACTTTTCAAAGTGGTTATAAAAGGCGCGGCAACGTTCCAGTTCGTCTACAAAGCTTTTCTTGAAATTCCCCGCCGGGCAAAACTCCGGGAAGTTCGCAAGCATTGCCGGCAGAATATGGGAATAGTCCCGCCATTCCCCGAACTTGAACATCGGAATACGCGGCGAGGCCACCCGGTTGTTCACCGGCAAAATCCGCACAAGCGTCGGTTCGCTCGGCACATCCGATTCAATAGGTTCCGGCTTGTAATCCTTCAAATAAGCAATATCCAGTCCGTGAATCCTGAAAAGTACAAACGGATCGGCAGACATCATCTCGGCAAGTTTCATGAACACCGAAATCACGTAGCGGCACGGAAGCGGATCCTTGCAGTCGCAGTTCATGTTCACGCGGTCTGGGGATTCAAAAAGTTCCAGCCCGCTTTTTCCGACAATCAGTTCGATAGATGGGTTTATAGCGCCATTGGCAAGAGCAGCCAATTCTACAGGTTGCTGCTTTAAAAGGCCAACAAAGACATCGGAGCGTTCCTTGTCGAACTTGGGGAAAACCAGGTACACATTATGGAGTCCACCGTTGGGCCCCTTGACCGACGCCATCACGCGGTTATCAGCCACCGTAAAGGGCTGCACCTGTCCGCGTGTCACATATTTAAAGGCGTAGTCAATGTCGCGTCCGGATGCACCCGCAAGCAAGTGGTCCAGCCACTTTTTACTCCACCAGGTACTTCCATAAACACCATAATCCATAGCCGCCCAAATATAGTAATTTTCTCCGACAAAATTTGCTCATTTGAGCAAATTTTAAAAGAAATAAAAATTCAAAATTGCTCCAGATTGGCTTTTTTACTATTTTTGAGTCAAACCTTCTACCGAGCATGCTCAAATGATTCACGAGATTGCGCCCCATATACTCAACAACGATTTCAAGCCCCGAGACCCGAAGTCCTCGGACTTCCTGATCTGCTATGACGGAGCCAAAACGCTTCTCAAGAAGAGTGGCGAAGGTTACGCAATTCCACGCATAGGCGAACTTTTGGAATCGCAAGGAAAATCTCTCAACGACTTCGAAGGCCATTACCTTTTCAGCATCGACGACACTGCATTTTTCCTGGACGATAGCCTTGCCGGCAAGACGGACTCAGCAGCAAGTGCCGCCACCGAAGGCTACGAATACATGGGGAACCGCACCTTCCGCGGCATGAATCCCGTAGAACGTATGGGAGGAGCCACTGCGGCGCACATCGCTCACTGGGAATCCTTGAACAAGTTCTGCGGCCGCTGCGGAAACGGGACCATTCGCGGCGACCGCGAACGCTCCATCATTTGCCCCAAGTGCGGCAACGTGGTGTACCCGAGAATTTCACCCGTCGTAATCGTGGCCGTGCGTAACGGCGACAAACTTTTGATGGCGCATAACATCGACAATCCGAATCCGAGGCTCTTCTTGATTTCGGGATTTGTGGAAATCGGCGAAAGCCTGGAACAGGCCGTTCACCGCGAAGTCATGGAAGAATCGGGCCTCCGCGTGAAAAACATTCGCTATTTCGGTTCACAACCGTGGCCCTTCAGCGACTCGCTTATCGCAGGCTTTACCGCCGAACTCGATGGCGACGACACCATCCACATGCAAAAGGAAGAACTTTCCGAAGCCATGTGGGTCAAGCGCGAAGACATTCCCGAATATGAGACCGACGTCAGCATCAGCTGCTGCCTCATCGAAAATTTCCGCCGCGGCTTTACGATTAATCCATAATGTCTTCCCGGACTTGATCCGGGATCTCCTTTTCTACTAAAAAAAGCAATCATTTCTTACTTGTATCAGCAGGCGCCGCTTCAGGCTTCGGAGCGAGCATCACGTAAAGCGTATCGTGCACCACGACTGTGTCGCGGACATAAACCGTATCCGGCTTGCAGCCTTCAACCGCGACGGTCACAGATTCTACACTTGAAGAGGATTTTGCCGCAGACGAAGACGAAACCGCAGCCTTCACAGAAGAACTTGACTTTGCAACAGCCGAAGACTTGCCTTTGTTCTTCTCTTCTGCCTCGATCTTTTTCATCAAGGCCTCACGTTCTTCACGCAACTGGACAAGTTCCTTCTTGTAGCGGTCCTTCGTCATCGGACGGCGTTCGCGGGCATATTTGCCCTCGACACGGTTGATTTTGCGGTCCAGTTCGCGAACTTGATCGTACAGCGGCCCTTCCCCTTCTACAGTTGAAGAAGGGCTGAAGAATTCCACAAACTTTGTCCACATGGATTTTTCTTCGGCATAACCAACCGAAACCAAAAGCGTTAAGCATACGACAAACCCAATACGGCCCGACATCAAAGATTTCGTAAACATGCCTCAATGATAGAAAAATCAGACAAAACGACACCCGCAAACCGCCTCACCCCTTTACAAACAGCCCATTTTTTCTAAATTAACAGCACTCGCGGGAGTAGCTCAGTTGGTAGAGCGCGACCTTCCCAAGGTCGATGTCGAGGGTTCGAAACCCTTTTCCCGCTCTAAAGCAGAAAACCACCCTATCGGGTGGTTTTTTGCTTTATTCGCGGAAGGGTTTCTAAGAACCCTCGAAGAGGGTTCGACTCTTTTCCTAATTCCTACAAATACCAGTCCGGCCTAATTCCTAAGGCCTTTTCATCCGCCTCAAGTTCATCTGCCGGCACATTCCTGCCCACCACAAGGGCAGAATCAAAGCCCGCGATACGCGCACCCAACACATCCGTGCCCAAAGTATCGCCTACCATCAGCACGCGAGAACCTTCAGGCAGACTCCGCTTGACCTTCTCCCAAATCGCAGGGAAAGGCTTGCCTAAATAATAAGTCTCGCAACCCGCCGGATTCGCCTCGCAAACAGAATCGCGACGCAAGCGCTCACTCAAAGCGCCCGATACCGGCTCGCGAACCGTCATGCCATCGTCCCCCGGAATCTTCGGCGCCCAAGCGTCCGAATTCAACACCAAAAGCATCGAGCCCGGGCGCCTTAAAATCTTTACCGCCTGCTCGTACGTTTCAGGCGTATCCTTCGCCGACGAAATCGCCACAATCGGCTCGACAGGTTCGACCGCCGGAGCCACCGCTTTAATTCCGCAGTCTTCAAGCACGTGCTTGCCCGTTTCGCGGCCGATGTAATACACCTCACGAACGCCATGACGCACACCGCGACAAGATTCTACAGTACGGCCACGCAATTCCGCCACCAAATCCTTCAGCAAGCTTCCCGAAGAAATCGTCTCGGCCTCGCTAAAAGCGAAGCCTCGCTTCGCCGCATCAGAGGCAAGCACCGAATCCACATCGGAGGCCGCATTCGTAATCAGACGCATTTCCTTACCCGCGGCGCGCAGCATTATATACCAATCCAGCGCGCCCTCGTAAACAAAGCTCCCGCGGTTATAAAGCGTGCCGTAACCGTCAAAGCAGAACGCATCGTAACGGTCCAGCAAATCTTCCATGTGCGTGTAACGCGGCGCAGGCGACTCGCTCCCTACGGGAACGCTCGCCCCCTGCGATTCAATAATCTGCTTATACCGCAGATAAATTTCAGTCTCTAAAACTTCCATTAGGGTTAGCAGCGGCTATTCAGAATCCCGTAGTCGCGGCCTTCCACCGGAATCACCAACTGCAACTTAGAAAGCACATCGATATGCTTGTCGAATTCGGCCTTAAAATCTTCGCCGAGTTCCTCTTCGTCATCGTGATTCAAGTTGTAGGCAATGTAGCTGCCGTCCGGGAAAATCGAAATGCAGCAATCCCACGTAATGTCGCCTTCCTGTTCTTCCTCGTCGTCTTCGCGATCCTTGCTTTCAAGCATCAGCATCGGGCGCGGGGCCGGAATCGCATCGGCGTGACCGTTCTCGAAAATGAAGTAGTTGCGGCTCACCAACTCATGTTCAAGCGCCATCGTCGAAGGCGTGCGTTCGAATTCGTTGCGCAACCTGCGAATGTTTCCCAAGTCGTCTTCGTACGGATCCTGGAAATCCTGCGGCAGCACCACCTGGTAGTAGTCAAATTCCTTACCGCTCTTGGCGTAAGTTTCCTGCCATTCCTGCGGCGGTTCCGGACGAAGCGTCAAGAAATCCTCGAATGCATCCAGAATTTCCGAAAGGCGAGAATCCCACGGTTCGTTTTTCTGGTTCTGCACCAAGTCCATGAAATTCTTCAGACGTTCTTCGCCCGAGATTTCCTTCAATTCTTCATTTTCTTCAATCATATACTTCCTACTGTCTACTTCCTACCGTCTACCGCGCCTTTGGCGCATCACCATTCCTCGACGCTTTTCACCGTGAGGCTCATCGCGATATCCTTTTCGTAGTACGCAGGCTCGCTAATGAAAATCGGATACACCGGACTTTCGCCATGGTACAAAATATCTTCGCCGTCGAATGTGCGGAACAGCTTGTCGCCATCCTTGAGTTCGCGATAGTCGCGCCCCATCAATTCCGGATGAATCATCGCCTGAATAGGGCCACCGCCCTGCGGCTTGGGGTAACCCAAATCCTTGAACTGGGTGTACACATCCACCTTAATCGGCGCCCTTTTCTGCAATTCACCGCGGTTCCATTCCTCGGCAAGTTCCAGGTAACGCTTCACCAGGCGTTCCGATTCCTCGAAAATCGCGGCATCAATCGTCCCGTGCTGTTGCGGACCAATTTCAATGCACACATCCGCCTTCGCCACCGTTCCAAAATACGGAGAAGCGGAGCGTTCTTCGGGCTGGTAATAAATCCAAGCATCCTTGAATTCTTGCGTCAGCACCGCCGAGGCGCGCATCGTAAACGGGTCGCGCGCCGAAAGAATCAGGCAATAGCCCATGTTTGAGCCCGTGTTGTGCACATCCAGAAGCAAGTCCGTCTTGGTGGCGGCCCCCTTCGGGCCATACAAAGCATTCAGTTCCTTAGCTCGACGGAACTCGTACTGCTGCGGCTCCACCGTCACATCCAAGCAAGTCTGCGAAAAAGCGCGATTCAAGTCATGATCGCGATAGCGGCGATTCAGGCGCACCGCTTCGGGGTTAGCAAGCACCAAATCCACCTTGGCGCTACAGAGCGAATTATAACACTCCGGGTGTTCCATCCATTTCTGAACAAGGCGAACCCCAGTCCGTTCGTTACCGTGGGTACCACCTGCAACGACTATGGTATTTATCAAACTCATACCCATAATATAGAAAATCCCCGCTTGCGCAGGGATTATTCTACGGATTAAACACCTCCATGTTTAAATCAGTTTTCGCCATTATGCATTTCAGTCTGTTCGCGATCAATCGTGTAAGTCAAGTATTCTCTAAAGTCACGGTCAATCGTAACCCCTTCGAAATCCTCGACATTATCAATATGAACATCGAATACCGATTGGTTGTCAATCCATGCCTGGATATCGAAGTTTTCGATCGTGATTGTATTATCACGCGGGCCTTGCGCCACATATTCGAGTTTTGATTTCGCGACCCACCCCTGACCGCAACTTCCCTTCACAAGAACCTCCGTATCGGAATCCTTGAGAATCGTCAGTTCGTCATTGAAGTGAGCGGTGCAGACAACCGCGCCACCACCTTTCTGGGCTGTGACATTGATGTCTCCCAACTTTGACTTAACCTTCCTGGCAGCGAAAGAGGTCGATACCAGAACGGCCAGCATTACAAACAACATTACTTTTACGCTTTTCATGATGGACCTCCGTGTTATCGGGGCAACCAACCGCCCCACCTCCAAGATACAAACCACCCCATTCGCGAAACCAACGAATGTAAACATTTTTATAGTCCAAGTTGGAATACCCCCGCGTCATTGCGAGCGCTCCGCGCGAAGCAATCTACAGCACATTCCGTCACAAATGTCTTCCCGGCCTAGAGCCGGGATCTCCTTTCTACTAAAGCAAAACGCATATTTCTATTAACATTTTGAAAGATTTTAAATTATATTCTTTCTAAAAAGAGGGATGTTATGAGATTGACGAAATATATTGTAGCATTGGGTTGTGCGGCACTTTTGGGAGCCTGTTCAGCAACTGTTTCATCTGACGACGATGAAGATGCATCTTCTGAATTGAGTAGTTCCAGCAAAAGGAAAAGCTCTAGTAGCACTTCCGACAAAAAATCTAGCTCGAGCAATTCTTCAGACAAAAAATCCAGCGCCGAAGAAAAAGACAGCGTCAATTCCAGCAGTTCTAAAGAAGATGGTAAATCAAGCAGCTCTACTGAAGAACTTGATGAAGATTGCATTGGTGAATCCGGCAAGCCTTGGGATGGAACCACAGCAAAAACTTTCGCATGCGGAGCGGGAACCAAACTCAGCCCCTACATTATCTTGACTGCAGAACAATTGGCCAAGCTAGCCTTTGTCATTGGCGCAAACGACGAAAATTATCAGGGCAAATACTATAAATTAGGCGCAGACATCATTCTAAACAAAGGAGAAATTATAGACAACAAGGGAGCCCTAGTCGCAGATTCTACAAAGCTTCACAAGTGGACTCCTATTGGCAATTCAAACATTTGCTTTACTGGAATATTTGATGGAGATAATCATATAATAAGCGGCATGTTCATTAACACCACCAGCACTCACAATGGTTTATTCGGCAATAGCAATGGAACAATTCAAAATATTGTTGTAAAAAATTCTTGGGCAACCGGAGGTAACGCAACAGCAGGCGTTTTGGGTAATTTGAAAGGCTCCGGAATTCTAAAAGAAGCCACCAACAAAGCATCCATCATCGGTACCGGAAATATTACGGGAGGAGTCGTTGGAAATTATGAATCTGAATGTTGCAACAAAGTTGGAACAATTGAATATACAGAAAATCACGGCTTTGTTACTGGCGCAAAAACAGTCGGAGGCATTATTGGCAATGCAACAAACATAAAAATCACCAATGCAAAAAATTTCAACGAGATCACGGGCATTTCTGGCACAGGAGGAATTGCCGGATCATTAGGCAGTAATTCGATTTTGATTAGCGCCGAAAATACTGGAAAAATTTCAGGAAAAGAACAAACCGCAGGAATAGTTGGATATATGGGACATTGGTTATCTTGTTCTACAAACAAAAAACAAGCTATTTTAAAAGGCGCGCAAAACAAAGGTTCTATAGAGGGTCAAAAATATACTGCAGGCATTATTGGAAAAAGTGAATGTACAGCAAATACAAAAATCGCCAACGAAAGTCCCATTATTGGAACGTCGTATACAGCAGGCTTAATTGGCTCCGCAGACAATTCTTCAATTGAATCCGCTTACAACGTAGGCGACATATTTGGCGATATATATGTCGGAGGAATCATCGGATACAATGAAGTTGGAGTAAGTCAATCCATTTATAGCACCGGCAAAGTCGATGGCGATTCCCTTGTAGGCCTAATGATTGGTTACAACTACAATACCACCATGGCCGATTACTACTACCTTGAACAAGGTGAACAGGAACCATTTGGACTTAACAACAGCGGCGGAGTCGCCACCCCCAAATCTGAAAAAGAAATGAAATCCTCTGACTTTGCAGAACTTCTCGGCGAAGATTTCGTTTATGACAGCGGTTTGAACAACGGTTACCCCATTTTAAGTTGGGAACATGAAGAATAGTCCACAATGTTTTCCCCGACCTGGTCAGGCGGACAGCACTTAGCCCTTTAGCGCTTAGTGCGCATGGCCACCAAGGTGGGGATTTCCTTTTCAACTAAAACACAAACTTGAATATGAAACTTTCTATCATCATATTATTCTTTATTGTAAGCGCAACGTTCGGCTACGATTTGCAATATCACCCTTTTTTATTGCAGGTCAAGGACAAACATGGTGTAACCCTAGCCAAGACCCTTGACAAAGTGTATGGCGATAAAATTTCTGTAAAAAACAAGCGGTGCTATTATTTTGAATTAACCCGCGATGCCGATATTGAATACGAAATCGATAAATGCCGAATTGATTATACTCAAAAGAATATCTATTCCCAAGCCGATCGGCTAAATGGTATAGAAATCAAAGGAACTCTTTGGATTGAAGGCAACTCCTTCCGTACACGTAAAGTCGGCCGCGAATGGAGTGAATGGAAATCTACTGAGCTTTTTCCAGCTTTACAATGGTATGGCAGAACAGGTTTTGAATTTCGAAAACAAAATGGCGAATTTGAATTCACACCCACTCGAGGTGTACAGAACATTCGTGGTTCATATAATTACGTAAGTAAAAACCGTGCCAAAGCAATACAAAACGGCGATGCACCCGGCATCGTCATCAAAGAAAGTGGTTCCGGCAAAATTGTAATTCAGGAAAGCAGATAGGTTTTGGGAACAATCTTCGGCATAGCAATCGTTATCGCTTTTATTTTCGCAGCGATTGACGGAGCAACCAAGCCCCGTCGCAGAAGACGTCGTCGCTCAAGAAGGAACGACGACGGCGATGGCTGTCTCGGATGCATAGCAGTCTTTGCAATTTTCATTTGTATTTGGATTGGCCTACTTATTCTCAATTTTATCAAAGCCCACAGCACCGCTTTTGCTATTGGCGGTATCATTCTAATATTAATTATCATAGTAACGGCAATTGTTTTCAAGACAACACAAACAGAAGAATTTCCTGAAGATGTTGAACCGACATACCCTAAAATATCTGAGCTTCCAAAATTTACTCACAAAGTGCAAAGTTTATCTAGCAGTTCTTCAAAACAAGAACCCACCCCATTTACCAAAGAACAATTAAGCGTTCATCCAGCAACTTATAAAAATGTTGTCGGTACAATTCCCACCGCGGCAGAAATGGTTGGTAAGTTGGGAGAGGATGCCGTAAGTAGAGCCGTATGGGCTGCATGTCAATTTGACAAGCGACATTATAAAATTTTAAGAAATGTCTATGTTCCAACAATTGACGGATATTCAGAAATTGATGTTCTGCTTTTGCATGAAACAGGCATCTATGTTTTTGAAAGCAAGAATTTATCAGGATCTGTCTACGGCGATGAAAAACACCCTCAATGGCAACGCTACAAGACTAATGGAGAAAAAAGCCCTATACCTAATCCTATCTTACAAAACAAACGACATATAGACTGTTTATGTGTCTTTTTAAATCAAAATAAATACCAGTTCCGCGCATTCAGCATGATTGTTTTTGGAAACAAATCAAAATTAAAATATATCCCAGAAAACAAATCACTTACGAGCATTCACGAAATTTGCAACTTAGAAATAGAATTGGTCAAAAAAATGCAAGCCGAACAAATTTTTTATAGTGCAGAAACCATTGATGATTGGTGCAGAATGTTACTGCCGTACACTCAATTATCCGAAGAAGAAAAAAAGGTTCATATAGAACGAATCACTAAAAAATTCGGAAAAATCAATTAATTCGCTAATTTCAGTAGGCGAAATCACCAAAGAAAGTAATATGCAAATTTTGCATATTACTCTCTCCAAGTATAAGCCAACTGTAAGCATACCCCCCTTGTAAATCATTGTAAAATTTCACCCTAAAAGTGCTTAGGGTGGTCTAAAAAAGCGTGTATATATAAGAATAGAGACCACCTGATTATTCCGGAGCGGCGGAGCCGCCAGTCCGGAGAAGTGAGAGCCACTAGTCCGGCCTGACGGAGCCACCTGTTTTTTGCCCTACTGGGCTTC